>JAADGT010000184.1 GCA_013152215.1 Deltaproteobacteria bacterium | reverse complement strand
CCGGCCACCAGCACCCTCACGGCTCGGCCTCCCGAGCGAGCACGGTCTTGTCGTAGCCGAACAGCACGGCCCCCACCGGCACCCGGCCGCCCAGTCGCTCGCGTGCCCGCCGGGCCACCCGTTGGGTCAGGGCCCGGAACACCCCCCGGTCGCCCTCGGCCGCCAGGCGCTCGAACACCTCCCGGGCCGTGTTGGCCGACCGGGCCGCCTCGGCCCGGTCGGGCGGGAACCCCGCCTCGGCCAGGAGTCGGGCGATCAGGTCCTTGTCGAGGCGTGAGTCCTTCACGTGGGTGGCGAACTCGCCGGCCGCCACCTTGCAGAACTTGGCGAACTGTCCGGCCAGCGCCACGGCCAGGCCCCGGCGCGCGGCCGCGTCCAGGGCGTAGCCCACGTGGTCCCCCATCAGCACGAACGCCTCCTCGGGCAGGTCGGCGAACAGGGCCTGGGCTGCCTTCTCGCTGGACCGGCCGTGGGCCAGCACCACCCGGTCGAGCCCGGCGGCCCGGGCCACGTCGAGCGCCGCGTCGATGGTGGCCCGCCAGGCGTCGTGGCTCATGGGCACCACGATCCCGGTGGTGCCCAGGATGGACAGCCCGCCCAGGATCCCCAGCCGGGCGTTCAGGGTCTTGCGGGCCACCTCCTCCCCCCGGGGCACCCGGATCACCACCGTGAGCGCCACCGGCCCTCCCGGCCCCGCCTCGTCCAGGGCGGCGCGCACGGCCGCGTCGATCATCCTCAGGGGCACCGGGTTGATGGCGGCCTGCCCCACCGGCACGGCAAGGCCGGGCTTGGTGACCCGGCCCACACCCTCGCCGCCGTCGATGTGCACTATGGTCTGCGGCGCCCCCCTTTCCACGGAACAGCCCGGGTCGGTATGGTCGTGGCGGCGGCCCCCCGGCGGTACCGGACCCACGGACACTGCGGCTCGGATCTCCAGGCCGTCGGTCACATCGGGGTCGTCGCCCGCGTCCTTCACCACCCCGCAGGCCGCCCACCCCTCGCCGGCCTCCGGGTTGACCAGGGCGAACCGGACCGGCCGGGCCTCGGGCCGGTTCCAGGGCAGGGGGATCTCCACGGCCTCCACGGCCCGTCCGAACAACCGGAGCGTCGCCCCCTTGGCCGCGGCCGCGGCGCAGGCCCCCGTGGTGAACCCGGACCGGAGCCTGCGGGTCACGCCGGTGCCCCCTCCAGGGCGGTCTTCATCAGGGCGTTCACGCAGGCCGCGGCCACGTTGCTGCCGCCCTTGTTCCCCCGCACCGCGATCCACGCCAGGTCGGGCCGGGCCATCAAGGCCTCCTTGGACTCGGCCGCGCCCACGAACCCCACCACCACCCCGATCACCAGCCTGGGGCGGGCCCGGCCCTCGTCCACCAGCTCCAGCAGCCGGAACAGGGCCGTGGGCGCGTTGCCAAAAGCGAACACCGCATCGGGGCATGCGGCCGCGGCCCGCTCCGTGGCCACGATGGACCGGGTCACACCCCGCTGCCGGGCCTCGTCGGGCACGCCCGGGGCGTTCAGGAAGCACTCCACGGTCGAGCCCAGCCGCTCCGCACGGGCCTTGCTCACCCCGGCCCGGGCCATCTCCACATCGGTCACCACCGGGGCCCCTGCGCGGAAGGCCTCGATCCCGGCCTCGACCGCACCGGCAGACCAGGCCAGGAGGTCCGCGAACGAGGGGTCCCCCGTGGCGTGGATCACCCGCTGCACCAGGGCCTTCTCGGCCGGGGTGAACCGGGTGAGGTCGGTCAGCCCCTCGATGATCTCGAAGCTGCGCCCCTCGATCTCCTGGGGGGCGACATCGTAACCCCAACGCTGCATCGGTGGGTCTCCTGGAGGAAGGGATTCGAACAGGGCCTGCCGGGCCAGCCCGACGGCCGCGGCCCAGACCTCGGGTTCGGCACCCAACGGACGGGTGACCACGGTGTCCAGCCCGGGGTGGCGGCCGGCGGCGCGCCGGACCGCGGTCGGCAGATCCTGGGTCACGTGGTTGCCCGGGGCCAGGAACAAGGGGACCACGACCACCCGGCGGGCTCCGGCCCCGACCAGGCTGGCCAGAGCCTCGTCCAGGCCCGGCTCGGCCAACTGGAGGAACGCCGCCTCCACCGCCAGCCCCGGCAAGCGGGACCTCAAGGCGCTCACCTGATCGAGCACGAACCGGTTGGCGTCGGCGCTTCGGCTTCCGTGGGCGAGGAACAGGACGGCGTGGGGCACGGCGACGATCCAGGCACTCCCGGGGAGTTTGCTCCGATGCTCACACAGCCGGCCGCAGCGGTCAAGCGAAGTAAAAGGGAACTCGAGTGCCGTTTAATGGAACAGTTTTTCTCTTTTTTATCGTTGGGTCCTTTTTTTATGGAAAGAAACTTTTTGGATCCGTTCTTGCATCTCTGCCCAGCACGACCCAGCCCTTCCTCCCCTTATCCTTGCACCGCGGCCTCGTCCGATCGGGCGGAGATCGGATCCCGACGGTGCCCCTTACCCTCGATCCACGCCGGGACCCGCCCTTCCCGTCCACGAGCGGCATGGAACCGTCTCCAGGGTTCCGGCGACGGGCGCGGGTCGCCGCCTCCCCTGACCGCCTGCTTGTACTGCTCTCGGCCCTGATCGCCTGCGGCCTGGCACTCCATGCCCGACCCGCGGGCGCCGGGGGGGTGGAGGTGGGCATCCCATCCGTTCCCGTGGCCGGGGGCGTGGCCATTCGGCTCCCCCTCACCTGGCGTGCGTTCACCCCGGCAAAGGTCCGGGTGTACGTCCGCCGGGCCGGCGCCACCCGTTACCGGCAGCTTCCTCCCGAGGCTGTTGCTCCCGACGGTCGAGCGGTCGTGGTGCCGGCGGTCCTGGTAGGACCGCCGGGGGTCGAGCTGTATCTGGTGGCCGCGGACGCTGCCGGGTTTGCGACCACCTCCCCCCCTGTGGATCCCAGCCATCGGCCCCATCGGATTCCGGTAAAGCCGGCCGGCCGCCTGGAGCTGATATCGCCCGACCCGACCCGGGAGGTGCCGGGGTCGGCCCTGGAGATCCGAGTCCGGGGCCCCGGGCCCGGCCGGTTCAGGGTGGTGCAGCTCGACCGAACCGACCTGACCGCGCTCGCCCGGGTCACGGACCGGGAGATCGCGGTGGTGCCTCCGGAACCGCCCGATCCGGGCGAGCACCGGATCATCGTCGCGTGGGCGACGCCCGAGGGAGACCTGGTCACCCGGGAGTGGACCATCCGGGTGGCGGCGGAACCCTTACGGAGGGAGGTGTTCGCCCGGGGCGGGGTCTCGCTGCGATACGCCGTGCCCGTCCGGAGCTCCTCGGGTTCTCCCCGTCCCGTGGCGGACGGGAATCTGGGCCTTTCGTTCGGCGGCCGGGGCGACGGCTGGGACGCGGGATGGAACGGGGTCAACGTCCAGTACGTAAGGGACCGGGCCGGCGACGACCTGACCCTGGCGTCGGGTTTTGCGTTCGACCTCGAGGCCGGGGGGCAGCGCACCGAGTACGGCGACGTCACCGTGCAGGAAGCTCCCCTGGTGGCGCCTTCGTTCGCCCGGCGGGGGGTGCTGGCGGAGCTCCGGGGGTGGGGGACCGAGTTCCACGTGTTCCGGGTCAGCGCGGTGGCGGTGTCGGGCTGGGAGTCGGGGCTGGCGTCGTCCGGCGGCGAGATCACCGGCGTCTCCGTCGGGCGGAGCCTCCTTGCCGACGGCGGGCTTCCGGTGACGGTCGTGTACGTGCGGGGGGAGAACCGGGGGGTGGACGGCGTGGACAGCGCCGGAGGCCTGGCCCCCAGCCAAGGGGACGTGCTGGGCGTGAGCGCCTCGTTCCGGGTCCTCGGCGCGGAGGTGCGGGGTGAGTTCGCCCACAGCCGGTTCGACCCCGACACCCGGGACGGCCAGGGGGAGGACCGCGACACCGCGCTCGAGCTGACCTTGGCCTCCTCGGTCGGACCCGTGGAGCTCGGACTGGGCTATCACCGGTACGGCACCGGGTTCGCCAGCATCGCCAACCCCACGTTCACCGCCGATCGCGAGGGCGTGACCGGCCGGGTCGGCATCCCGTGGGGCGTGGGCCGGGTGGGACTCGACCTGACCCACGAGTGGGACAACCTGTCCTGGGAGCCGGACCGGGGCCGGGTGTACAGCACCACGGGCGCGCTGTCTTGGAGCTACAACGGTCCCGACGGGCCGGGGCTGTCCCTCACGGTCCGGCGCTCCGTCCAGTACAGCCGCTCCACCCCGAGCGGAGCCCAGGACGTGCACAACACCGACGACAGCGCCACCGGCGGGCTCAGCCTGGCGGGGGAGGGGTGGAGCGCGGGCCTCAGTGGAGGACTGACCCGGCTGCGGGACCAGGACGAGGGAACCGAGACCCAAACCCGGTCGGGGAGCGTGTCGGGCCAGTACGCCCCCTCGCCGGGGTGTTCGTTGGGCACCGCCTTCACCCTCAATCGCACCCTGGGCGAGGGGTCCCAACAGACCTCCCGCGTGGTCGTGCTCACCGGTCGGGTTCCGCTGTTCTCCGAGTCGTGGTCCGCCTCGTTCCATCTGTCGCACGCCGCCAACGTGTCGTCGGACCGCACGCAGGACGACGTGACCCTGAGCGGCTCGTGGCGGGTGGCCTGGGACGTGGGACAGGTGGGGGGGTGGTTCGATCGGCTCCCCTGGAGCCTGGCGCTCTCGGGATCCTATGCCCGTACCGACGACCGCACGACGGCAGGGGAGGACTCCGTGGACGTGCGGGTGCTGCTCTCGGTGGAGGCCTCCCTTCCCGTGGACCTCGGGGCGGGGTTCTGAGATGGGGCGAGGCCCCGGAGCTCGTCCCCGGGCTCGTTGGCGGCACGCCGCGTTGGTGTGCGGGGGGCTGGCCGCCTGCGCGCCCGGCCCTGGCCC
>JAADGT010000192.1:2926-7806 GCA_013152215.1 Deltaproteobacteria bacterium | reverse complement strand
GTGGAGGTGCGGACGAGCGTTCCCCTGCCGGTGGAGGTGACCAACCCAGCCCCGGTGCGCGAGGGGCCGGTGGAGGTGGAGGGCACCGTAACGGTGGACGACCGCGTGCCGGTGCGCGTGGTCGTGACCAATCCGCCGAGCCCGCCCCCGGTCAAGCCCGAGGAGCGGTTCGCCGTGTTTTCGTTCCGGGGGGTGTTCGGGGGGAACCGGGGCGTGGTGCGGGAGACGTTCTCTCCGCCCGAGGGGATGGTGTTCCGCGCCACGGGGGTGACCCTTGACTGCCGGGCCGACGCGTTCCTGCGCCTGCGGCTTCTGGCCGACGCCCGGGCGGTGGCCGGACAGGTGGTAGCGGACGGGCCGGTCCCCGTGTTTCTGCTGGACTCCCGGGTGGCGCCCACCGCCTCCCTGGGGCGGCCCGTGCCCTTGCGGGGGCCGTTCGTCGTGGAGGTGGAGGCCCCCAAGGGGCTCGGGGCTCCGTTCACCGCCGTGGTCACCGGGTACCTCTCGGCCCGATGACCCAAGGAAGCCGTACGCGGGTGGCCCCCGCAAGGATCAGACGGCGTCCAAAAGCTTCTTGCGGATGAGCTCCACGATCTCGTCGATCGCCTGGCGCACCCGGCGGTCCGCCAGGATGATCTCCCGCAGCTCCTGGGCCTCGTGGCTCTCGGGCTCGATCCCTTCCTCGATGCGCCGCCGGGCTCCGACCGGTGTCATGCCCTTTTGGTTCACGTAGTAGTCGAGTTTACGGATCCGCTCGACGCACTCCTCGGTGAACCGCCTCTGCCCGCCGGGGGTCCGATGGGGCGCGAGGAACCCGGGCAGCTTCCGGTCCCACAGGCGGATGGTGTGGGCGGGGACGTCCGTGAGCTCCGAGACTTCCTTGATGGAATACAGGGGGCCGTCCTCTTGGGGGGCGACCGGGGGTCCTTCCTGTGCCTCCATGGCCAGACTCTCTCCGTTGGGGGTGGAGGGGGATAATTCCTTATCGGAAAACCACGCTCGGAACTGTAATGGGACGGGGACCCAGGATGCAACCGGGTGTCACAGGATTTTGTTCAGCGGGTACTCGATGATGCCGGTGGCGCCAGCGGCCAGCAGTTTCGGCACCAGGTCGCGCACCACCCGCTCTTCGACCACCGCCTCTACGCTGAGCCAGTCGGTCCGGAACAGATGCGCCACCGTGGGGGCCTGGAGGCTGGGCAGCAGATCGATCACGTCCTCCACCCGCTCCCCGGGCACGTTCATCTTGAGCCCGACCATGCCGTCGGCCCGCAGCGCCGCCTGGAGCAGCTGCGCCACCTGCTCGATCTTCCGCCGCCGGCCCGGATCGGCCCACGCCTCGTGGTTCGCGATGAGCTGGGTGTTCGTCACGAGCAGGGTCTCCACGATTCGCAGTCCGTGGGCCCGGATGGTGGAGCCGGTCTCGGTGACCTCCACGATGGCGTCGCACAGCCCCTCCACCACCTTGGCTTCGGTGGCCCCCCACGAGAACTCCACCGTCACCTCGATGCCCCGCTCGGCAAAGTACCGGCGAGTGAAGTTCACCAGCTCGGTGGCCACCACCTTGCCGTGCAGGTCCTCGGGCCGTTGCACGGGGCTGTCGTTGGGCACCACCAACACCCATCGGGCCGGGTTGGTGGAGGCCTTGGAGTAGACCAGGTCGCACACCTCGACCACGTCCGAGTCGTTCTCGAGGATCCAGTCCTTGCCGGTCAAACCGGCGTCGAGCACCCCGTCGGCCACGTACCGGCTCATCTCCTGGGCCCGCACCAGGGAGAGCCGCAGCTCCGGATCGTCCACGGTGGGGAAGTAGTTCCGCGAGCTCCGGCGGATCCTCCACCCCGCCCGCAGGAACAGGTCCACCGTGGCGTCCTCGAGGCTGCCCTTGGGGATGCCGAGTTTCAGGAGGCTCATCGGCCATACACCTCCTCGGGGTCGAACACCTTCTCCCCGTCCACGACCAGCCGTCCGTCCTGGACCCGGCGGTAGAAACAGGTCCGGTGGCCGGTGTGGCAGGCCGCCCCCCCCACCTGTCGGACCTTCAGGAGCACGGCGTCCGCGTCGCAGTCCACCCGGACCTCCCGCACCTCCTGTACGTGGCCCGAGCTCTCGCCCTTCATCCAGAACCGGTTCCGGGATCGGCTGAAGAACCAGGCCTTGCCGGTCTCCAGGGTGCGGCGCAGGGCCTCCTCGTTCATGTAGGCGAGCATCAGCACCTCGCCGGTGTCGGCGTCCTGCACCACGGCGGGCACCAGCCCGCCGGCCTTATCGAAGTCGAGCTTGGTCGCGTCCATCGAGTGCTCCTCGTCGAAGCGGGAAGGTTTGTAAGGCTAGGAGGCTGGAAAGCCCCTGCAGGCCCCTTGCGGGGCCGGACGACGATGAAAGGTAACAGTAAGTGGCCCCGGCGGCCTTGCCGGCGGCGGGGCATGGGGCCTGCTTCCGGCCGCGCGCGAAGCCGAGCGTCGAGATTCGCCGCGCAGGCACGGGCACCGCGGTGGTTTCATGACCGTTCGGTCGGGCACGAACGGTTTCACGGTGCGAGCGTTGGAGGCGCTACGCGGCGAGCTAGGGAGCCGCACGCGGCTCTCCAGCAGGCCCCATGCCCCCCGATCTTGGGCGCTGGCTCAGGAGCCGCCCGGCCGCCTAGCTGCCCAGCGGGCCGAGGGCCCCAGACCGAAGACCGTCGACCGGAGACCGAAGTTACTGGAAAGTCCCGTCAGGGCGCCCCGGCTTCCCGCTCGGCCGGGGGTCAACGCCGGAGGAGCCGGGGGGCCTGGAGGGTCCCGCGGATCCGCGCGGTGTACCGGCCGTCGGACCCCCGGGAGCCTGGGAACAGGGCGAACAGGAGGGCGAGATCCTCCTGGACCTTCTGGTTGGGGGTCAGGGAAAGGAGGCCGCCCTTGATCGGGCTGCGACCCAACGGCCGGCGCAGATCCACGGCCGCGCCGGTGAGCAGGACCTCCAGGTCCCCGCCTTGGAACCGGGCCTCGCGGACCTCGGCCCGCCCCCCCTCCAGGTTCACCTCCAGCATGCCGTCCCCCAGGCCAACGGCCGGCACGGGGACCCCGCGCACCTTGCCGGGACCGATCCGGACCCCGGAGAACGAGGCCTGGAGCCGGGCCCGAGCCTCGAACGGGCTTTGCCTGAGACCGTCCACGGACAGGCTGCCGCCGGTCCGGCCGGCCAAGGGGAGCTCCTTCCACGGGGGAGGCCTGGGGATCTGTCCCAGGGCCACGTCGGCCCACGACAGAGCTAAGGGCGCCCGGCCGTACGACCCCACCTCGCCCTCCACCGTGCCGCCGGCCACGACGGCGCGGAACCGGAGGGCCGGCCGCCCCCCCAGGGCCCGGGCCCAGGCCGGCCAGGCCTCGAGATCGGAGACCGCCAGTTGCACGGGGAGCCCCGGAGGCTCGACCTTCACCGACTCGGCCCGGACCCCGAACCACGGGCCGGGGCCGAGCCCCCGCACCCTCACGGTCACCCCCCGATCCTGGAGCCGGCTCTCCACGGCCGAGGCGATCTCATCGTAGGGCAGAGACCGCCACAGCGACACCCCGAACGCCGTCAGGAACACCAGGCCGTAGGCGACCACCCGGCCCACTACCCGCCCGGTCTTCGCCGCCATCACCGTCCCTCCAGCGGTTCGTAGGCGGCGACCTGAAACCGCACGTCCAGCAGGTCGGGATCGTCGAACCGGGGCCGGATCTGGAGCTGCTTGATGCGCAGCAGCTCGGGCGAGTTCTCCACCTGGAACAGGAACCGCACGATCTCGTTCAGGCGGACCTTTTCCATCCGGATCTCCACCGTGTTCTCCCGGTAGTATCGGGTCACCTCGCCGGGTTTCGGCTTCATCTGCACGATCCGGTCGTGGATGCCCTGGCGTTTCGCCAGGTTTTCCAGGTACGAGAGGATCGAGAACTTCTTGCTGCGTTTCAGGTTCTTCTCGATACCGCGAATGCGGGTCTGGAGGTCGGCGTAGCGCTGGGCCAGCTCCTCCACCTTCTCGTACTCCACCCGCTTCGCCTCGACCCGGCGCTTCCACAGCTCGATGCGTGCCTGAACCGGTTCCCACACCCCGATCCAGAACGCCACCACCACGATGGCGACCCCGCCGACGCCGACGACGGCCTTCTCACGGTCCGTGAGCCTCACCGTCTACCCCTTCTTGCCCAGGTTGAGGGTGAGGTTGAACCGGACCTTGTCCTTGGTCCCCATGGTCTCGGCCTTGCTCACGGCCACCTGGGCGAACCGGGGATGCTTGGCCAGCTCGGCCTCGATCCGGGCGATGGCGTCGAAGCTCACCGTGACACCCTTGATCCTCACCCGGTTCTCCTCCACCACGAGCTCCTCGAACTCCACCTCGATCTCCTTGGGAATCCGCTCGGAGATGTCCCGGAGGAGGCGAAGGGGCGAGATCTCCCGGTCCACCAGGCTTCCGAGGCTGCGGGCCCGGGCCTCGAGCTCGTCGACCCGGGCCGACAGCTGATCCACCTCGCTCACGATGTTGGCGACCTCCGGCAGGGTGGACCGAAACCGTTCCCGCACGGCCGAGCGCAGGGTGTCGTACTGGGCCCGCAGGTAGGCGATCTCGAGCCCCTTGCCGACGCCCCACAGGCCCAGGAGGATGCCGGCGTACACCCCAGCCTGGATCGCGGGCCCCTTCCAGGGGGTGCCCCGGTCCGCCGGAGCGAACGGTCCCTGGAGGAGGTCCACCCCGGATCGGGCCGGCCGCCAGACCTCCCGCAGGGCCAGGCCCAACGGCACCGCCCAGCCGGGCCAGGGCAGCTCGTCCGGAGACGCCGCCGCGGTCACACCGGCCGGAAGGGGCAGGGGCTCCACCGGGCGGCCGAGGCACCCCGCCCACTCGTGCCGGTCGGTGC
>JAADGT010000192.1:0-2918 GCA_013152215.1 Deltaproteobacteria bacterium | reverse complement strand
GCCGCTGAGGTACACGGGGGTGGAGGGATCGGAGAAGGGGGGAGGACAGGCGGACAGGGCAAGGGCCACCTGGTCCAGTAGATCGGGGTCGGTGCCCCGGCCGGGCAGGCAGCCGAAGGTCGTCTCGTCCCCCGGCCCGACGGCCGCCCACTGCACCAGGTCCGGGCCCAGATCGCACACCCACGCCGGAGAGCGGCCCGCGGCTCGGCACAGCCCGGCAAGGGCCAAAGGCTCGGCGTCAAGGGCCTCGACCCGAAGGCCGACCCCGGCCAGCAGCCCCACCCGCTCGCCCACCGCGTCTTGAGGGGCGGCCACCACCAGACACCGGGAGCCGGTGGGGGTGCGGCCGAGGATCCGGGTGTCCCACACCAGGTCTTCCAGGGGAAGGGGAAGGGTCTCCTCGGCCTCCAGGGGCGCGGCCTGGGCGAGGCGGTTGCGGTCGGTGAAGGCCAGCTCCACGACCCGCGCGAACAGGCGGTCGGCGGCAAGGCCTGTCACCACCGGCTCGGCCGCAAGTCCCAGGGCCTCGAGGCCGACGGCGGGCCGGTCCGGGTCCACGGGGCCTCCCCAGACCCGTTCCACGGCTGCTCCCTTCCAGCCGCCCCTCACCCGGACGGCCACGACGCGGTCGGCGCGGACCTGAAGGCCTACAGCGGATTTCGGCATGGAGACGGCACCTTCGATCGGCGTTCGTGAAGGCGCCCACAGTATCGGAAACCGCGGGGGGGATGCAAGAAACGGCCACCCCTTCCCGGCGCGTCCGGGAAGGGGTGGGAGGAGGGGCCTAGATGCGGCCGAGGCGCTGGAGTTTGCGCAGCTGCCGCCGGCGCCGGCGGGCGGCCTTGCGCTCCTTGATGCGCCGCATCTCGCTCTTGCTCACATAGAACGAGTGGCGCTTCACCGCGGGAAGGACGTTCTTCTGAAAGTCCTTCTTCAGCTTGCGCAGCTCCCGCTCGAACTCGTTGCCGGGGCGCTGCGAGCGTTCTCTTTCCCTGGCCAAGGGCGATTCACCTCCTCCCGTCGAGATTTTCCCCGGCCGAAGACCGAGGAACGCCCTAGATACCATCGGCTGCCTGTTTTGTCAAATGATCTCCCACCGTTTTCCCGTCGGGGCCCAATAGGGGGGAGCGGAAGCAGGGACTCCGAATGCGTACAAGGGATTGTACGCTGCTAAGAGCCGATGTCAAAAGGCCCTCAGAAGACCATACGGGGCCTTTCAAGATCTCGTAACATGCAGAAATGATGCGAAAAAAGGTAGGGGGCCGAGTTGAGGAAGGCCCATGGAGGATCTATTCTTTCGCGTAGAGCCCCCCGATCGGGGGCGGAGGCGCTCATGTCCGTACGATCCCGAGTGGTCCTGCTGGTCCTCGTGTCCGTCGCCCCTTTCCTCGTGCTTCTCGGCTGGAACCTGGAGGAGCAGCGCAGGGACCAGGTCTCGGCCCTGGCGGCCGAGGCTGTGGCGCGAGCCCGGGTGTACGCGTCCCAGATACGCCAAGCCGTGGATGACGCCCAAAGCCTGAGTCGGGCCTTGGCCGGCATACCCGACCTCCTGGAGATGGAACACGACCGGTGTGCGGGGTTTTTAAGCGCCCTCTTCTGGCCGGGGGGCACGGTGCTCCGGGTGGACCTGCTTGATGCGCGCGGCCGAGTGGTGTGCAGCTCCCGGGGGGCGGCGGGTGAACCCAATGCTCTGGGGAGGGCCGATCTCCGGCGGCTCCGAACCGGTTCGGAGCCGGTCGTGGGCGCGCCGGTGCGGTTTCGCCTCGCCAACCGGTTCGGGGTGCCGGTGGCCTCGGCCGTCCGCGGTCCGGGCCGGGGGGCAGTGGTCGTGACGGTGGACCTGGCCGCCCCCGGGATCGACCCCGACGATATGGGGTGCTCCACCGACTCCTACCTCGTGGTGGCCCCCCAGAAGATCGTGCTCGCCCGGAGGCCCGGCAACGGGAAGTGGGCGGGGCGGATCGCGGCCGACACGCCCTTGGGACGGGCCCTGGGGCCGTCCCAGGGGAGCGGCCGACTCCCCGGACTCGACGGCCGGGTCCGGGTATACGCATGGGAACGGGTTCCCATCCCGGGCTTTCCGGGCGGTTGGCTTTGGGCCGTGGCCGGCGTCTCGCCCGAGCCGGCCACGCTGGGGCTCAGACGGAACGTGTGGAGGAGCGCCGGTTTGACGCTGGCGGGGTTGGGCCTCGCCGTGGCACTGGCTGCGGCCACGGCCCGCGCCGGTGTGACCGCGCCGATGAACCGGCTGGTGGAAGCGGCCCGGCAGCTGGAGAGGGGCGATCGGAGCGCCCTGGCCGCGTTGGCCCGTGGGCCCGGTGAGTTCGGGTACCTGGCCTCGGTGCTCGACCACCTGGCCGAGGTGCAGGAAACCCAGCTGGCGCGGATCCAGACCCTGGCTGCTCGGTATCGAACCCTGGTCGAGCGGGGGCCGGCCGTGGTGTTCGAGATCCACAGGGCCCCGGCCGGGAACGGTCGGTGGGCCCTGCGCTACGTAAGCCCCCAGGTGGAGACCTCGATCGGGGTGTCGGGGCGGGACCTGCGCGCCGACCCGTACCTGTGGGAGGAGTGCCTTCCTCCGGAGGATCGGCCGGTGGCCCGGCGGGTGCTCGAGCGCTTGAGCTCCAAGGCGCGCCCCGGGGAGTTCGA
Organism: Deltaproteobacteria bacterium; assembly: GCA_013152215.1. Taxonomy (GTDB): domain Bacteria; phylum Desulfobacterota; class Deferrisomatia; order Deferrisomatales; family Deferrisomataceae; genus Deferrisoma. The sequence goes on along the minus strand of JAADGT010000192.1, from coordinate 269 downwards.
GCATCGTCTGTTGCGTCGTGACGGCTCGGTCGTCTGGGTCCACACCCGGATCTTGCCGGTGGTCACCCACCAAGGCCAACCGAGCTTCCTGGGGGTGATGGTGGACGTGGATCGGCGCAAGCGGGCCGAAGAGGCCCTGGTGGCCTATGCCCGCCGGCTGGAGGAGAGCAATAGGGAGCTCGAGCGGTTCGCGTACGTGGCCTCCCACGACCTGCAGGAACCCCTGCGGGTGGTGGCGAGCTACGTGGAGCTGCTGGCCCGGCGATACC
>JAADGT010000026.1 GCA_013152215.1 Deltaproteobacteria bacterium | reverse complement strand
CCAGGGGGCCTCGAGGTCCGGGGCCACGCGGTCGGCCAGGGCGACCGGGGGGAACGGGACGAGCGTGACCCACGCCCGCCAACGGTGGGGGGCGACGTCCCGGGCCCTCAGCCCCTGAAGTCGGAGCTCTCCTTCCCAAGGAGTCAGCCGGGCCAGGGCGCGGAGCACGGTGGTCTTGCCGGCGCCGGACGCCCCCTCCACCCACACGACCTCGCCCGGCCCGAGCCGCAGCTCCACCCCCGACACCACCACGTTCCCACCCGCCAGGGCCTTCATCCCCTTCGCTTCGAGGATCGGTTCCACCTCTCTCGCCCTCCGCGCCGGATCCCGGCCACTGTGCCGGCCGGCCCGGGGGAGGTCAAGGGGGTGGTCATTGGCTGACCACCTCCGGTGATCATCTGGTCGTCCGGTGACCATCTGCGGCCGCGGTCGCCGGCCGAGAGCAGGGGCTTTGCGAGGGATGCGGCCCCCCAGGGGGGCGGCACGGATCGTGCTGAAGGGCCAGGGGGGGATGGGCAGGCGTCTGTGTTGCCACCCAGGATTTCTGCGCCGTACTGCCCGACGGCGACCTTGCGGTGGATGTGGTTTGGGACGGACGAGGAGTGGGCAACCATGCGGGTACGGAGCCCCAGCCCGGATCATGAATGGTCCGGAAGGGGGCCCCGGAGAAAGGAGGCGGAGCCGGATGAGAAGGAGGGCAGGAGCCTGGATCGGCGCGTTGGTGCTCGTCCTGGCCCCCGGCTGGGCGGCCGGGGCCTCGCTCCATGGACGGGCCTCCACCGTGCTGCAGTGGTGGGAGAGGGCCTACGACGGGCGGGACATCACCCCCCTGTCCCAGTACCTCTCGTTCGTCGCCTCGGACCTCTGGCAGGGCCAAGACCTTTCCATCCGGGGCTATGGTCAGCTCACGAAAGACCTGACCGGCGGGGACCCTTGGAGGGGCAAGGTGTTCTACCTGTACGCCGACTGGAACGACCTTTGGGGAGGGAGCCTCGACCTCGCGGCAGGCAGGCAGTTCGTGCAGAACGCGGCCGGCTCGGCGGTGATGGACGGCGCCGACGTGCACCTGCGGGTGGCCGGGCCGGTGGCGGTGCGCCTCTTCGGTGGGGGCGACGTCCAGTACGTGAACGAGTACAACTCGGGCGACGCCTTGGGCGGGTTCTCGGTGTACCTGGACGGGCTGGATCACACGTTCGCCGAGGTGGCCCTGTTCACCAAGTACGATAAGTACGACCTGGCCCGACTCATGGCCGGGGCCTCGGTGAGCCAGGACCTCTGGGACTGGGGCCGGGCGTACGGGGACCTCCAGTACGACTACCTCGGCGACACCGTGAGCGAGACCCTGCTCGGGCTTCGGCTGTTCCCCCGGGCCGGCTGGATCTTCACCGGCGAGTACTTCGAGAGCCTGCCGGTGTTCGACTCGACCAGCATCTACTCGGTGTTCGCCACCGAGCGGTACAAGGAGGGTCGTCTGAAGGCGAGCTACGACGTGGTGCCCAACGTGAGGCTCTACGCCGAGGTGATCCGGGCCTGGTATGGGGAGGGCGACCGGGCCTTCGAGGGGGAGGTCGGGACCCGGATGTTCGATGTGTACGGGGCCCGGATCGACTTTTCCTTGAATCGGCGCCGGGGATACGGGGGCGAGTTGGACGGTTTCCGCCTGGTGGCCGGCCGCGACTTCTGGAACGACCACCTGTTCATCGAGGGGGGGGCCGAGTACCAGGTGTTCCAACGCCAAGAGGATCGGGACGACGACTCCACCTCGGCGTACTGGGGGTACGTGGAGTACCGCTGGACCCGGACGCTCGCCACCTCGGTTCGGCTCGAGAACCTCGTCGACGGCGGCGGTGAGAACCACCTGGAGGGGCTCCTTCGGGTGGACTGGGACTTCTAGGAAAGGAGGGACGAGACGTGCGTGCGCGATCGCTTCATGTGCTGGGGGCGGCTTGGCTCACCGCGGCCCTCCTGGCCGGTCCGGTCCGGGCCCAGGAGTTCACCCACCAGACCCACCGGGAGGAGGGGGTGACCGACTGCACCGTCTGCCACGAGCCGGGGGCCTTGACCATCGTGCCCGACCGGAAGGCTTGCCTCGACTGCCACGAAGAGGACGAGCTGGCCACCTACACCTTCGGCAAGCTCAAGACCCACGGCCCCTTCTGGGCCACCGAGCACGAGAGGGACGCGGAGGCTTCGAACGCGAACTGCTCCTCGTGCCACGAGCAGAAGTTCTGTCTGGACTGCCACAAGGGCGACCCCAAGCATCAGCGCCCCGACATGCACGTGGCCGACTACCTGGAGATCCATCCCATCAAGGCCTGGGGCAACGAGGACGCCTGCCGGAAGTGCCACGAGGTGAGTTTCTGCACCGACTGCCACAAGCGGTTCCGCGGTGAGGATCTGAAGGTCCTGAGCCATCGGCGCGGATGGTCCGACAAGCCGGTGGGGACCGGGGGCCGGCGGCACGCCGAGCAGTTCCAGGCCGATCCGGACAGCTGCCGACAGTGCCACCCGGGAGGGATCCTGTCGAGCCACCAGTGGACGAGCGATCACCAGCGGGAGGCCCGCCGGAGCCTGACCACCTGCCAGTCGTGTCATCCCCGGGGCAAGGTTTGCCTGCGGTGCCACAGCGCCACCCAAGGTTTGAAGGCCAGCCCCCACCCCAAGAACTGGAACAGCAACCACGAGCGGCTGGCGAGGGCCTCGGATGAGCGGACCTGCGAGAAGTGCCACGAGCCCAAGGGCAGGGATCCCGTGTGCCAGCGGTGTCATTGAACAAAGGGAGGGAGACCATGGATCCCAAGGGAACCGGTTCGTCGGGAGTCCGAGAACCCAGCGGAAAGGAGAGGCGCATGATGCGGAGACGAACGCTCTGGACGGGGTTGGCGCTCCCCGTGGCCATGGCCGGACTGCTGGCGGTGGCCGGGTGCGGCGAAGGCGCCCGGGAGCCGGCCGGCCGGGGCGACACCCTGGCCGACGAGGCCACCCCCGAGGCCCTGCAGAAGGCCTCGTACGTGGGGTCGGAGACGTGCCTCAAGTGCCACCAGGCCCAAAGCGGGTGGGCCCACAGCCTCCACAGGTTCAAGCTGCGGGCCCTGGATGAGCCGGGTGCCACCGGCACGGTGTTGGTCAACGACTCCGACGGCAACGGGATCGATGACTTCACGGACGGGCTCGACTTCAACGATCCCGGGCCCGGCTACGACGTGACCGGGTTCGACACCCAGGCCGCCAAGGGCGTGGCACCGGTTCTCGGCAAGGAGGGCGGCACCCCCACGATCACGATCGGGGACGTGACGTACGAGGTCAAGTACGTGCTGGGCGGCAACGGCAAATGGAAGCAGCGCTACGTCACCCAGATCGGCAACTCCCATTACATCCTCCCGGTTCAGTACAACGAAACCACCCGTCAGTACGTCGCGTACTCCCCCGGCAACTGGTACGACGAGAACGGGGATCCGATCTACACAGCCGGTGAGACGCCTCTGACGGAGGGGCGCGTCAACGACTCCTACGAGCGGCGCTGCACGGGGTGCCACAACACCGGGCTGGCGGCCCGGGTGGCGTTCACCGACGGGGAGTGGGTCGCGGATCTCGAGAACGGCGAGCGCAACGTGGGGTGCGAGGCCTGCCACGGGCCGGGCAGCCGGCACGCTGCCGCGCCCACGGCCGAAGGAAGCATCGTCAACCCCGACCACATCGCGGCCGACCGGGACGTGGACGGAGACGGCGACACCGACGCGGTGGACACCCTGCTCCTCAAGAACTCGGTGTGCGCGTCATGCCACAGCCGTGGAAGCGGCAAGTTCGAGGCCAACGGGGGCGCCACAGGGTATCCGTCCCAGGCCGCGGCCGACGGCTCGTTCGTTCCGTTCCTGCCGGGGGAGTACTGGCTCGACTACTACATCCCCACCACCAAAGACGAAGATCTTTGGAAGGACCCCGACACGGGCGAGACCGTAGGTTCCAAAGCCCACCACCAGCAAGGCATGGACCTGGACCTGGGGCCCCATGCCCCGGACAAGCCGTATGACGCCCCCTGCTTCGAGTGCCACGACGTTCATCGGGGGGCCGACGAGGTCGAGGCCGCGATCGCGGGGGAGATCGAGGGAGTGACGATTCCCGTGGAGGGCGGCGAGGCCGACGGGGTCATCCTGTGCCTGGCATGCCATGCCGGGTTCGGGCCCTTCGGCAGCCTCGACAAGGACACCCTTCGTGCCGCCGTTCAGGGCGATGCCACGGCCGAGGCGACCGTAGAGGAAGCGGTGAAGGGACACACGAGGCACCCTGCCGACGTGTCGGAGTGCGCCAACTGCCACATGCCGAAGACGGCCAAGAGCGCGATCCAATACGATATTCGGAGCCACACCTTCGAGATCATCGAACCCAAGCAGTCCAAGACCACGGCCGCGGGAATCCCCAATGCCTGCGGGGGCTGCCACGTGCAGGGGCTGGAGGAGTCCCAAGACGCGTGGGCCGACCGGCTCCAGGGGTACTTCGAGTACCTGTTCGAGGGGGGCGAGACGATCACGGTGGCCGAGGACGGCTACGTCGGCACCGAGGTGTGTGCCACCTGCCACGAAGAGCAGTACGACGAGTTCAGGCTCTCCGGGCACAACTACAAGCTCAACAAGGTCACCGCCGGCCGCAAGCCCATCTATCCGTTCTCCGAGCTCCCCGACGCTTCGGTGTTCGGGGTGGACGGCCTGACCGACGGAGACAACGCGCTGGGACCGCCGGCAGACTATGGGGACGTGAGCTATGTGATCGGGGGATACGGCTGGAAGGCCCGGTTCATCGACAAGAGGTACATCGTGACCGGCGCGGACACCCAGTACAACCTGCCCCGAACGGACCTGGAGGGCACCTACCCGGACCTCGGCAAGTGGGTGGCCTACGACGACGACGAGTTCGGACCCGCGTTCGGCAACGACGGCAAGGAGTACAACCAGGGCTGCTTCAAGTGCCACACCACCGGCGCGGAGGACCGGAACGATCCCGACAACGTGAACCCGGACCTCCCGGGATTCGGCGGCGACCGGTTCGCCATGGCGGGCATCCAGTGCGAGCGGTGCCACGGGATGGGTGCCAAGCACGCCAACTCCCTCGACCCGGCGGACATCGATCATCCCGAGGACGAGCCGGGGAACATGGAGGCCAGCGATCTGTGCGGCGAGTGCCACACCCGCGACGGCGAGAACCGGATCGCCGCTTCCGGAGGGCTCGTCAAGCACCACGAGCAGTACGACGAGATGCTGAGGCTTCCGATCGACTCCGACGGCAACGTCACCGGTGAGGCCGAGGGGGGCCACTACACCAGCGGCGTGGGGTGCGTGGGGTGCCACGACCCCCACAAGACCACCCGGTACCAGGACGTGGCGTCCACGGGCCGGGCCATCCGCCAGGAGTGCATCGACTGCCACGAGGGCTACGACGAGTTCACCGAGGAAGCCGCCCCCATGGCCGGCGAGGTGGACTGCGAGGACTGCCACATGCCGCGATTGGCCAAGAGCGCCGTCAAGAGCGAGGCAGAGGGCTCGGGCCCCGCCCTGGGCGACATCCGCAGCCACATCTTCGAGATCGACACCTCGGCCTCCTCCCAGTTCACGGCGGACGGGAAACTGGCGTTTCCGGCGATCACCGCCGAGTTTGCCTGCAAGACCTGCCACAACGGTGAGGAGGAGACCGACGAGGTGAACTTCGAGATCCGGGTCCACGTGCAGACCCCGGATGAGTCGCCCACCTATGTGGGCACGGCCACCTGCGCCGTGTGCCACGACGAGCAGTACGAAGAGTTCAAGCTGTCGGGGCACAACTACAAGCTGAACAAGGTGACCTTCGACACCAAGCCCACCTATCCGTTCTCCGAGATCCCGGATGCCTCGGCCTTTGGGGTGGACGGCCTGACCGACGGCGACAATACCCTGGGGCCGCCGGCCTCGTACGCGGACGTGGCCTACGTGATCGGGGGATACGGCTGGAAGGCCCGATTCATCGACAAGAAGGTACATCGTGACCGGCGCGGACACCCAGTACAACCTGCCCCGAACGGACCTGGAGGGCACCTACCCGGACCTCGGCAAGTGGGTGGCCTATGACGACGGAGAGGAGGACAAACCCTACGATTACTCCTGCTTCAAGTGCCACACCACGGGTCCGGAGGACCTGGGCGACCCCAACGCGAACCCGGGCCTGCCGGGGTTCGGGGGCGATCGCTTCGCCGAGGCGGGCATCCAGTGCGAGGCGTGCCACGGGCCGGGATCGAGCCATGCGGCCTCCCGGAACCCCGATCACGTCACCGTGGATACCACGGCGGAGCTGTGCGGCAGGTGCCACACCCGCGACAGCCAGGGCCGGATCGCGGCCTCGGGCGGGCTGGTAAAGCACCATGAGCAGTACGACGAACTGCGGGGCATCAACCCGGACGATGTGGCCGCCGGCCCCACCGGCGCCCACTACAACGCGGGCATCACCTGCGTCACCTGCCACGACCCCCACAAGACCACCCGGTACCAGGACGTGGCGTCCACGGGCCGGGCCATCCGGATCGAGTGCATCGGCTGCCACGACGGGTACGACGACCTGACGGTGGACGCCATGGAAGGCGAGGTGGAGTGCGAGGACTGCCACATGCCGCGCCTTGCGAAGAGCGCGGTGAAGAGCGATCCTGAAGGACCGGCTCCGGCGTTCGGCGACATCCGCAGCCACATCGTGAAGGTCGATCTGTCTGCAGCGGACCAGTTCACCTCGGACGGGAAGTTTGCGTATCCGTGGATCACCAGGAGCTTCGCTTGCCTGGCGTGTCACAACGATGCGGAGGAGCCCGCGGCCGATGCGACCGGCTTCACCGGGAAGATGCACGTATCGACTCCGTGACGGATGGGAGACCTGGGACGGTGACGGGCCGGGTTCCGGTGAGGGGCCCGGCCCGTCGCGTAGGAGTTCGTCCGTGAGGCTGTGGGCGGTCGTGGGGATGGTGTTGCTCGGGGTGGCGTGGCCCTGGGAGGCCCCCTCTGCTCCCGCCCTGCGGCTCGGGGTGGCGTCGATCCTGTCGCCTGAGGTGGCCCGGCCGCTCTACCTGCCCCTGGCCCGCGCCCTGGGGGACCGGCTGGAGCGGCCGGTGGAGTTGGTCCAGCGCTTCGGGTACGGCCGGTTGAACGACCTGCTGGCGAGGGGTGAGCTGGATGTGGCGGTCCTGTGCACGGGCGGGTACTGCGACGTGGTGAACCGCGGAGGCGGGGAGCCCCTGCTGGTGCCCGTCATGGGCGGCAGCCCCCGGTACCGGGCCCTGCTCGTGGTCCGCAGGGGGAGCGGAATCGGGTCGTTCGCCGACCTCGAGGGGCGGACCATGGTGTTCACGGACCCCCTGTCCCTCACGGGCTTCGTGTACCCCTGGGCGCGGTTGAAGGAGTTCGGCGGGGCGAGGCGTTGGCTGGGCGACTACTTCTTCTCCCGGAGCCACGACCGGTCGTTGCGATGCGTGGCCCTGGGGCTGGCGGACGCGGCCTGCGTGGACAGCCGGGTGTGGGGATACCTCGTGGCGACCCGCCCCCACACGGTGGCGGGGCTCGTGGTCGTGGCTCGGTCCGAGGAGTTCCCGATCGCTCCCCTCGTGGTGTCGAAGCGCCTATCCCCCGAGATCCGGTTCGAGCTGAAACGGGCCCTGGTGGCCCTGGCCCGGGACGGGGAGGGTCAGATGATCCTGGCCCAACTGGGGATCGACGGATTCGTGGACCCGGATCCCGAGGGGTACGCACGGGTGCTCGATCTGTTCCGTCGGGTCGAGGCCGAGGTGGCCCGTGAACCCTGAGCGGCCCGTCCGGCGGACGGAGCGCCCTCCCGCCGGCTGGGGCGGGTGGGGGCTGGTGCCGTCCCTGTGGGCGGTGATGGTGGCCCTCTCGCTGGGCGGGGTGGTGCTGACCGCGGTCTGGTTCGAGCGGGGGGCGGTGAGCGTGCTGGAGGATATGCGGGCCGAGCGGGCTGCGGAGGTGGCGAGCCTGGGGGCGCGGCTGGCCTCGCCCCTCCTCGCCACGGACGACCGCTACGAGCTGTACCGCTTGGTGGACGGTCTGGTCACCAGCGCCCCCCACACGTGGTTCGCGGCCGCGGTGTGGGACGCCGACGGGCGGGTGGTGGTGTTCCGAACCCAACTGCCCGGGTGGGAGCCGGGTCCGGCCCCCCCTTCCGGCGGGGCCGGAGCGAACGACGATCTGAAGGCGAGTGTGAGGCCGGCCGAGGTGGATGGTACGGTTTTGGGATGGTTCGGGGTGTATTACGATCGGGCCGGCATCAAGGCGCGGGTGGCCCCGGTCCATCGGGCCCTTTGGCGGGTGGGGGCCCTTCTCATGGCCGTTTCGGTCGCGGTGTCGGTGGTGGCGGCTGCACGGATCTCGGCACCGATCCGGAGGCTGGATCGGGTCGTGGCCCGGGTGAGCGGCGGGGACTTCACCGTCCGGGCCGACGAGACCGCGTGGGGCGAGGCGGGGCGGCTGGCCAAGGGGGTGAACGGCATGCTCGACCGGATCGAGGCGTTGGTCTGCGAGGTCCGGCGGGCCGAGGCCGCGTCCAGGCGGGCCGAGGAGCTGGAGAGCCTGGCGCACCTGGGAGGCGGGCTTGCCCACGAGATCAAGAATCCTCTGACCACGGTCCGGCTTCTTCTCGAGTCCATGGGCCGCGAGGCCCCCGAGGACTCCCCCCGGGTGGAGGTGGACCGTCAGGACCTGGAACTGCTGGCCGGGCAGGTGGCCAAGATCGACGCGGTCCTGGAGGAGTTCGTTCGGTTCGCCCGACCCCGGCCCCTGCGGCCGGCGCCGGTGGACCTGGAGGACCTGGTGGGGGCCGTGGCCGAGGCCCAGGGGGTGGCGGCTCGGCAAAGGGAGGTGCGGATCCATGTGTACCCCGGACCTCCGGTACGCGTGACGGCCGACCGGCAACGACTGGAGCAGGCGCTGACGAACCTGGTGGCCAACGCCCTGGCCCACTCGCCGCCCCAGGGCACGGTGAGACTGGGGTGGTCCGCGGATGGCGATCGGTTCGCCCTGTGGGTCGAGGACGAGGGAAAGGGGATCCCCGAAGAGCTCCGCAGCCGGGTGTTCGAGCCGTTTTTCACCCAGCGGGAAGGAGGGTTGGGTTTGGGGCTCAGCATCGCCCGGTCGGCCGTGCTCCAGCACGGGTGGGACATCGACGTCGAGGCGCCGGAACACGGCGGGGCCCGGTTCGTGATCCGGGGGGCCGTAGAGGCACAGGAGGTGTAAGTGGGCATCGTGATCCTGGTGGACGACGATCCGGACATCCGATACTCCTTCGGCCGGGCCCTGGGCCGGGACTACGACGTGCGGGCCTGCGCGTCGGCCGAGGAGGGCTTGGCGGCCGTGGAGGCCGATCCCGGGGGCGTTGACCTGGTGCTCCTCGACATCCGGATGCCGGGTCGGGACGGGTTCTGGCTGCTGGAGAGGCTGCGTTCCTCCCATCCGAACCTCCCGGTCGTCATGGTCACGGCCTACGGAGACACCGAGACGGCGATCCGGGCCATGAAACAGGGGGCCTACGACTATCTGGTCAAGCCGTTCGACGTGGGTCACGTGCAGGCCCTGATCGAGGCCGCCCGCAAGCAGCGGGCCCTGACCCGCTCGGCGGTGTCCTTGGGGACGGAGGCGGAGGCCGGTGCGGACCGCATCATCGGGAACTCCCCGGCCATGGTGCGGGTCTACAAGCGCATCGGCCAACTGGCGGCCACGAACCTGCCGTGCCTGATCACCGGCGAGACGGGCACGGGCAAGGAGCTCGTGGCTCGGGCCCTGGTACCACGGCGACCGGGCGGGGAGGCCGTTCCTCGTGGTGGACTGCGCCGCCGTACCCAAGGATCTGCTGGAGTCGGAGCTGTTCGGCTACGAGGAGGGCGCGTTCACGGGCGCCCGGAAGGGGGGCAAGCTGGGGAAGTTCGAGCTGGCCCACGGGGGCACCCTGTTCCTGGACGAGATCGCCGAGATCCCCGTGGACCTACAGGCGAAACTCCTCCGGGTGCTGCAGGGCGGCCGAATCCAGCGGGTGGGGGGCACCGAGGAGATTCTGGTGAACGTCAGGGTGGTGGCCGCCACCTGCGCCGATCTGGAGGCACGGGTGGCGGCCGGAAAATTTCGGTCGGACCTGTTCTACCGGATCAACGTGGGCCGCATCCACCTGCCGCCGCTGCGGGAGCGACGGGAGGACATCCCCGCCCTGGTCCGGTACTTCGCCCGCAAGCACGGGGTGGCCGTGGGCCGGACCGTGACCGGGGTGTCCGAGGACCTGATCCGGACGTTTCAGGCCAGGCCGTGGCCGGGAAACGTGCGGGAGCTGGAGAACGAGGTGCGCCGGCTCCTGGCCTCGACCCGCGGCGAGGTCCTGGCCCCGGAGCTGGGCGCGACGTGCTCGGAGGACGGGGTGGTGTGCTCCGAGCTTCGCTCGTTGGCGGCCCGCGTTCTCGACGAAGGCCCGGCCGACGCGTTCCATTCGTTCGTGGCCCGGGCCGAGGCGAGCCTGATCGCCGAGGCCCTGGGGCGCACCGGCGGCAACGTGAGCGCCGCCGCCCGGCTGCTCGGCATCACCCGGCTCACCCTGCGAAAGAAAGCCGAAACCTACGGGATCCGGGTCCGGGACCCCGCCGTTTGAGACGGGTGGATGCTTCGTTCCCGTGCCCCGCCCCCACGAGGCAGCGGCGCCGTTTTCGTAGATCCTTGTCCTTATCGAACCTCCTGGAACCGCCTCGTCCCCCGACGCTCAAGGCCCTTCTCCCGCCTGTTCCAACGTGCGATCCTAACGACGTTTGGGGTATTGCGCGACTTCGGTTCGCATGGGTATACTCAGAACCACGTTTGGGTTCGTGAGGGGCGACCCCGGGGGAGGAGAAGGGGAAACCGCCGGGTCGCATTTTCGTTCACCCCGTTGGGAGAAGGAGGTCAGTCATGGCGGAAGAGATTCGCGAGGTGTATCCGGTTCCCGAGGAGTTCCGGAAGCGGGCGTACATCCAGAGCCGGGAGGAGTACGAGCGGCTCTACAAAGAGTCGCTGGAAAACAGCGACGCTTTTTGGGCCCGGGTGGCCGAGGAGCAGGTGACCTGGTTCAAGAAGTGGGATCGGGTGCAGGACTGGAAGTACTCCAAGGACGAGGTCTACATCAAGTGGTTTCTCAACGCCAAACTGAACGTCTCGTACAACTGCGTGGACCGACACCTCGAGAAGCGCGGGGACCAGGTGGCGATCATCTGGGAGGGCAACGAGCCCACCGAGGACCGCACGATCACCTACCGGGAGCTCCATGAGCAGGTGTGCCGGTTCGCCAACGTGCTGAAGTCGCGGGGTGTGAAGAAGGGCGACCGGGTGTCCATCTACCTGCCCATGATCCCGGAGCTCGCCATCGCCATGCTCGCCTGCGCCCGGATCGGCGCCATCCACTCGGTGGTGTTCGGCGGGTTCTCGGCGGACGCCCTCAAGGACCGGATCCTGGACTGCGACTCCCACGTGCTGATCACCTGCGACGGGTTCTACCGGGGCAAGAAGCTGGTGAACCAGAAGGCCCAGGCCGACGCGGCCATGGCCCAGTGCCCGGGCGTGAGCACCTGCATCGTGGTGAGCCGCGTCGGGGACGACGTGCAGGTGGACATGAAGGAGGGGCGGGACATCTGGTGGCACGAGGAGGTGGCCAAGGCGAGCCCCGAGTGCGCCTACGAGGAGATGGACGCGGAGGACCCGCTGTTCATCCTCTACACCTCGGGCTCCACCGGCAAGCCCAAGGGCGTGATGCACACCACCGGCGGGTACCTGGTGTACACCTCGTACACCCACAAGCTGGTGTTCGACTACCACGACGGCGACATCTACTTCTGCGCGGCCGACATCGGCTGGGTCACCGGCCACAGCTACATCGTCTACGGTCCCCTGTGCAACGGCGCCACCACGGTGATGTTCGAGGGCGTGCCCACCTACCCGGACGCGGGGCGGTACTGGGACATCATCGGCAAGCACAAGATCAACATCCTGTACACGGCTCCCACGGCCATCCGCGCCATCGCCGCCCAAGGGGACGAGTACGTCACGAGCCGGCTGGACAAGCTGGAGACCCTCCGGCTGCTGGGCACGGTGGGCGAGCCCATCAACCCCGAGGCGTGGCGCTGGTACTACGAGCTGCCCGGTCGGAGCAAGTGCCCCATCGTGGACACGTGGTGGCAGACCGAGACCGGCGGCATCCTGATCACGGGGCTCCCCGGCGCCATCGACATGAAGCCGGGCAAGGCCACCACCCCGTTCTTCGGGGTGGAGCCGGTGCTGGTGGATCCCGAAAAGGGGCACGTGCTCGAAGGGGTGGCCGAGGGCGCCCTCTGCATCGCCCGGCCGTGGCCCGGCCAGATGCGCGGCGTGTTCGGTGACCCGGACCGGTTCCGCCAGACCTACTTCGTGCAGTACGACGGGTACTACTTCACCGGCGACGGGGCCAACCGGGACGCGGACGGCGACTACCAGATCATCGGCCGCATCGACGACGTGATCAACGTCTCCGGGCACCGGATGGGCACGGCCGAGGTGGAGAGCGCCCTGGTGCTCCACCCGAAGGTGGCCGAGGCCGCAGTGGTCGGCTACCCCCACGACATGAAGGGCCAGGGGATCTACGCCTACGTGACCCTGGTGGCGGGTGCCGAGCCGTCGGAGGAGCTGCGCAAGGAGCTGGTCCAGCTCGTGCGCAAGGAGATTGGGCCGATCGCCACCCCGGACTTCATCCAGTTCGCGCCGGGCCTGCCCAAGACCCGGTCGGGCAAGATCATGCGCCGGATCCTGCGGAAGATCGCGGCCAACGAGGTGGAGGCCGGGTTCGGCGACACCTCGACCCTGCTCGATCCGTCGGTGGTGGATCAGCTCGTGGAGGGCCGGCTGAACAAGTAGCCGCTTCCTCTTTCGATGGATCGAAAGGCCGGCCCCTTGCGGGGCCGGCCTTTTCTTGTACGCCCGGCATGGGCACTGGCTTGGAGGTGAAAGTCCTCCCCCGAGTAGGTCACGACGAGGGAAGGGAAGCGCAAGGGCGCGAGGGT
>JAADGT010000356.1 GCA_013152215.1 Deltaproteobacteria bacterium | reverse complement strand
GGCCCCAGGAGCGGCAGCCGTTGACCCACGCGCACCACCCGGGCCGGCTCCGACACCCCCAGCACGGGGTCGCCGCCCCGCCCCTGCTCCCGGGTACGGGCCAGCGCTTCGGCCGAGGCCACGGCCAGCACCCCGCCGTGACCCCGCACCACCACGGCCTCCCCCGCCCGCAAGGCGGGCAGGCGGTCCACGTGCGTCTCCGCCCCCACCACCGCGGCCACGGGTTGCCAAAGCTCGTCCAGGCGAAGGTTCATGGGAAGCTCCATCAGGCCCCTGTGGGGCCCTACAACGGAGAAGGGTAACGTTCAGTGATCCTGGAGACTTGGCAGCCGCTGGGCATGGGGCCTGCGATTCAGGTATCAGGGGTCAGAGGGCAGAAGACAGAAGCGCGGGTAGAATCCAAATTCCGTGATAAGCTTCCGAAATCTGCAGTGTTTTCCCTGTACGCTGGCCTCTGAATTCTGGGTCCCTGATACGGCCGCACGCGGCTCTCCAGCAGACCCCATGCCCCCGAGACGGCAAGGTGACGCCAAGGAGGCGAGGTCATGCTTGGAACGATTGGAAAGCACTGAGGTTTTCACGCCTCCTAGCCTCCCAGCATCCCAGCGTCTTAGCGGAAGTTACATAGGAAGCCCCGTCAGGCCCCTTGCGGGGCCCGGCAAGGAGGAAAGGTAACGTTCAGTGATCCCGGGGCTTTGGCGGTCGCGGGGCATGGGGCCTGCCATGCAGGAGTCAGGGGCCAGAGGTCAAAAGGCAGAAGTTCGGGTAGGGTCCAAACTCTGTGAGGAGCTTTACACCGTGGAAGGTTTTTCCTGTCCACTGTCCTCTGAGTTCTGACCCCTGATACGACCTGGGCTCACCGGCACCCCGCGCACGACTTGGCGGTGCACCCGGAACACCCGCCTCCGGAGGTCCCCGCCCCACCCCCAACGGCGAACGCCGAGAGCTTCCGCTCCGGATCCGGTGCGCCGCACCGGGGGCACGCCGGGACCCCGCCCGGCCGAACCAGGGCCTCGAACTCGTGGCCGCACCCCCGGCAGACGAAGTCGTACAGCGGCACGGCGCCCCCCGTCAGCGGGCCCGCTCGTAGGTCCCCACCAGCTCGGCCTTGCCCAGGACCTTTCCCTCCATGGCCCGGAGTAGGGCGGCCTTGGTGGGGGTGCCCAGGTCGGGGAGCCGCTCGGACAGGGCGTAGAGCTTGTGGAAGTACCGGTGCCGTCCCACCGGCGGGCACGGCCCGCCGTACCCGGTGCGCTTCCAGTCGTTGAGCCCCTGACCGGTGCCGGGGGGCAGGTCCGAGGCCGACACCCCTTCGGGCAGCCCCCGGGTCTCGGGAGGGAGGTTGTAGAGGACCCAGTGGACCCAGGTCATGCGGGGGGCTCGCGGATCGGGTGCGTCGGGGTCGTCCACGATCAGGACCAGACTCTGGGTGCCGGCCGGCACCCCGGTCCACTCCAGGGGCGGGGACACGTCGTCCCCGTCGCAGGTGTAGCGCACCGGGATCTCTGCGCCGTCGGCAAAGGCGGGGGAGCGGATCTCGAAGGCCATGGCGTCACCTCCTCGGAACACCGCAGTACCCAACACACAGGCGCACACCGCGAGGAACAGATTATTGATCATCGATCGCCGGTCCGTCGGTCGTTGGGACGTTAGGACGTTGGGACGCTAGGACGGTCGTGGCGCCCCCCCTTCCAGCCTTCCAGCCTCCTAGCCTCCCAGCTTCCCAGCCTTCCTGGGTCGCAGGCCCAGGTGCTCGGCCACGGCCTCGGCCGAGGCCTCCAGCGCCACGGGTCGGTTCACCAGCTCCGGCCGGGGCTCCACCTCGTACTCCGGGTCCAGAGTACCCGCGAAATACGCCTCTTGGAACCCCGCGAATTTGAGTTGGTGGCTGGTGGAGTCGCACACGAACCGGCCCGTGGCCGGAATCAGCCCCTGGGACAGGGCCTTGCGCAGGCCGGCCACGGCCTCTCCGCCCTGGGTGCACACCACGTGGCCGTGGCGGTTCACGTGGAGCATGGTGTCCAGGATCTCCTGCTCGGTCACGCTCACGCAGATGAACCGGTCCCGGTACTCCTCCTCCACCAGCTGGCGCACCTTGGGGAACGACACCGGGTTGCCGATCATCGCGGCCTGGGCCACGCTGGGCCGCACCCGCACGGGCTCGTACCGCCCGGTGCTCCGCCACCGGGCCACGGGATCGGCGTGCTCGCTCTGCACCCCAAGGATCCGGGGCAGCCCGTCGGTCACCCCCAGGCGCCGCAGGTCCCAGAACCCCTCCAGGATGGCGGTGACGTTGCCCGCGTTGCCGATGGGCACGGCCACGGTGGCGTCCTCCACGGCCCAGCCCAGCTGCTGGGCCACCTCGAAGGCGAAGGACTTCTGGCCGTTGATCCGCACGGGGTTCTTGGAGTTGAGCAGGAACACCTCGTAGCGGTCGGCCAGCTCCTCCACCAGCCGCATGCAGTCGTCGAACACCCCGGGCACCTCGATCACCCGGGCCCCGCTGCCCAGGGGCTGGGAGAGCTGCTGGGGGGTCACCCTGCCCCGGGGCAGGAGCACGGCCGATCGCACCGCGTCCTTGGGCAGGTACGACAGGTACAGGGCCGCGGCGGCCGAGGTGTCGCCGGTGGAGGCGCAGATGCCCAGCACCGTGCCCGGCCGACGGGTGCGCAGGTAGTGGTTCAGAAAGCTGATGGCGCTCGCCATGCCCCGATCCTTGAAGGAGGCCGAGGGGTTCTGGCCATCGTTCTTGACGAAGAACTCGGCGCCCACCCACTCCGCGAGCTCGGGGTTCGCCCGCACGAGCGGGGTGTGCCCCTCGCCCAGGTACACCACGTCCTCCAGAGGCACATGGGGCAGGATCAGCTCGTGGAAGCAGAAGATCCCCTGCAGGGCCTCCACCCCCACGGCCCGCCGCAGGTCGAACACCCGGCGCCACTCGTCGCCGCCGCGGTCCCGGAGCGCCTCGAAGTTCTCGTCGCGCACCCGCAGCAGGCCCCCGCATGAGGGGCAGGTGTACAGCAGCCGGCTCAGGTCTTCGGTGGCCCCGCACCGGATGCACGCATACACCATGCGGGGCTTGTGGTGGGGCATCACGTCGATGCCCGTCAGCTTTCGGATCTCTTCGGGAAGCACGGGACTCCTCTTTGGGTCTTCGGCCCGGTGATAAGGCTTGAAAGCTAGAAGGCTCGGAGGCTAGAAGGCCAGAGACTCTCCCAACGGTACAGGATGACCGCCGGGGGCTTTAGCCCCGCCGCGGGGCACCGGTGCGGAGCCCGCAGCGGGTCGAGCCGCCTCCCATTCAACGGGCAAACCCGGCTGCGGGTCAAGGGCAGGTTGCGACAGCGACGGCCTTTGGGGTACTAGAGCAGAATCCGCCCCGCGGGGCCGCCGCCCGAGGCGCCTTCCGTTTCCACACGGGCCTGTGGATAACGTGTGGACGACGGTGTGGATACCCGGGAAAACCTCCGGGTCCAAAGGGCCCCTGGCCAAATCGCACATTTTTTGTGCAACGACAAACATTCAACGATTTCAACATATTACAAAAAAACCGTTGCTGTGCCCCGGCTTTTCGGCCCTGCCGGCCGATCCGAAGGCGATTATCCACATGCCGCGGCAACGCCCGCGAAAGGAGGAGTTCCCATGGTCGACGTCACCTACCACGGACACGCCTGTTTTCTGCTGGACGACGGCGCCCACCGGGTCCTCATCGACCCGTTCCTCTCGGGCAACCCCAACGCCCGGGTCGGGCCCGAGGCCTTCGACCGGCTCGACGCGATCCTGGTCACCCACGGCCACGGAGATCACCTGGGGGACGCCGTGGAGATCTCGAAGCGCACGGGTGCGCCGGTGGTCGCCCCGTTCGAGCTGGCCATGTTCTGCCAGCGCCGAGGGGCCGTGGTGCACCCCATGCACATCGGGGGCGGCCACCGGTTCGAGTTCGGCCGGGTGAAGCTCACCATCGCCCACCACGGGTCGGCGTTCGTGGACAAGGGCACCGAGTACACAGGCAACCCCTGCGGCTTCGTGCTCGAGCTGGGGGGGCTCACCCTGTACCACGCCGGAGACACCGGGTTGTTCTACGACATGAAGCTCATCGGCGAGATGAACCGGATCGACGTGGCGTTCCTGCCCATCGGCGACAACTTCACCATGGGGCCTGAGGACGCGGCCAAGGCCGTGGAGCTGCTCCGCCCCCGGTACGTGGTGCCCATGCACTACGCGACCTTCGACGTGCTGGTGCAGAGCCCGGACGAGTTCGCGTCCCTGGCCGGCGGGCACGGGGCCGAGGTGGTGGTGATCGGGTTCGGGGACACCCACCGGTTCGGCTGAGCCAGCCCGGGGGCGGGCGGCCGCCCGCCCCCGTTGATCGCCCCCCCCGCCTGAAGTATGCTTTCGGTCCGGCGCCCGAAGCCGGAGGGTCGGGAGGTTCGTCGGACTCCGGAGCCCGGTGCCGCAACCACGCCCCCCGGGAGGCTACCCACGGTGAAGTTCCAACTCGACCCCGAAGCAGCCGCAGCCCTGGAGCGGGCCTCGATCGTGCACGACCTGAACCGGTCGGGGCTGCCCCACTTCCTGGTGCGCGTGCCGGACCTGGCCAAGGCGTTCGAGGCGGATCTGGTCATCGAGATCAACCGGGAGGACGACGGGTGCGTGGCGCTGTCGATCCTCCTCTACGACATCCCCAGCGAGCCGGTGAGCTACGACCTGCGGCTGTACCCCGACCAGCCCGACGACCTCCGGTTCCTGTGGGCATTCCTGGAGACCAAGCAGTTCCGGGTGCACCCGTGCCAGCCGGGGCCGGAGGGCTGGAGGGTGGGCGAGGCCCAGACCTTCCGGCTGCCCCCCAGCGTGGTCCTGAGGCTCAAGCACTACTCCCTGTCCTGGCCGGCCCCGCCGGACGGCCCG
>JAADGT010000018.1 GCA_013152215.1 Deltaproteobacteria bacterium | reverse complement strand
AACCCGGGCACCGGCCCGGAGGAACACGTGGATCTTCCCCTCCCACAGGTCCTCGGGCCGGGGCACCACGCTCCAGCGGGCCAAGACGAGAAGCTCGGCCCCGTCACCGAGGGTCACCGTGCGTGCGCCCTCGGTGAGCTCGTAGAACCCCAGCAGCGGCAGCAGGCGCCCCAGTTGGGTCTCGGGATCCGGATCCACCCCCTGCACCACTCGGTATCCCCACGCCGTCTCCACCTCCCGGGCGAGGGCAGGGGCCAGCCGCTGGGCAGGGTCCAGGAGCACCCGTTTCCCCGAGGGACCGGTCACCAGCGGGAAGTCGGCCGCGGGCAGCCTCAGGGTGCGGCCCCGGCCCAGGGGGAGAAACGTCTCGCCGGTGTCGGTCACCCGGCACCCCAGGGCCTCGAGGGTGCGGAGAAGCGCCGCGTGGGACGCCGGGATCTCGAAGGGCGGGGGGGTGCGGGCCCCGGAGGCGCGAACCAGGTCGGGGGGGATCCGGAGGCGCTGACCCACGTACAGCCGGTTGAGGTCCCGGATCCTCGGGTTCGCCCGGGCCACCGCCGCCAGCGCTTGGGGCATCCGGTCCCGGGTCACCCCGAACCGGTTCTTCAGGATCCTCCAGACGCTGTCCCCCGGCTGGACCGTGTACACCTCCTCGGCCGACCCCGCAGCCTCGGCGCTCTCGACGCGCTCCTCGATCTTGAACGGCACCTTCACCGTTTGCCCCGGCCGGAGGCGGTCGGGGTCCACGCCGGGGTTGAGCTCCCGGAAGGCGGCCACGAAGACGGACATGGCCTTCGGATCCACCCGGTACTCCTTGCGGAGGATCTTCCAGAGGCTCTCCCCGGGCCGGATCCTCCGGGTCTCGGAGAACACCGACCGGTTGCCCCTGCGTTCCACCGACAGGGTGCGTTGGAGCCGGATGGTGGTGCCCGGCGCCGGAGGCGCCTCCTCCGCGGTTGCGGCCGACACCGCCAGCGCGAGTGCCGTGAGCCAGCCGGCCCACCAGAGCCTCACCGGCCCAGTACCCCCAGGAAACATGGGCCCCCGATCCACAGGTCGTCCTCGAACTTCTCGATGTTCGCCCATGAGGCCGACACCGCCAGCGTTCGTTCCACGCCCAGCGCGTCGGTGAAGGTGTAGGTGACGGCGAGGGGGACGCCGTCGGCCGTGCTCTGGACCGGGAACACCGTGTCCGACGTGGACTCGCCCAGCGTGAATCCGAAGGTCAAGGTGAACCGCCCCGTGTCACCGTCCTCGGTCACCTCCAGCTGCCGCGCGGTGGACCCCACCGTGACCTCGAGGGTCGTCACCTCGTCCGGGACCCCGTTTCCCTCGAACCCCGGCAGGTCCTCAAGGGTCACGACGGCCCGGGCGTCCTCGCCCACGAAGCGGGTGGCCGAGATCGTGAGCAGCCGCACCAGGATGCCCCGCACCCCCTCGTCCGTGCCCATCCAGACGTTGCCCGAGGGGTCCACCGTGATCCGGTCCACCCGGTCGAACCGGGAGGACTCCTCCCGGGCCCAGCACCCCTGGCCCGGCAGGTCCGCCTCCGAGCACTCGATGCCCTGCAGGGAGCCGTCCGTGCCCGGGGTCTGGAAGTACGCCCCCTGGTCCGTGGCCACCCACACCGTGCCCTCGAACGGATCCACCGCCACGTCCCGGAGGGGCCGGTTCACGGGGAACGAAAAACCGTCCGGCTGCGCGCCCGCCGGATCGGATCCCTGCAGGGTCTGGGCGGGGTATCGCAGGAGATCCGCCGTGCCGCTGCTCGGGCTTCCCACGACCCACAGGTCGCCCGTCAGGCGGGAGAAGGCCAGGCCGCCCAGCGCCGAGAGGTTGGGGTCCACCAGGCGCGTGGCCGACGGGTCGTCGGAGCGGACCAGGTACAGGCGAGCATCCTGGGAGTCGAAGAACACCAGGGCAGGGTCGTTGGCCCAGGGGGCCAACGCCAGACGGGTGATCTCGTCGTTTGGCTGGTAGGTGGGGGTGTTCGGTTGGGGCGCGCCCCCGCCCAGGGCCCAGGATCGGACCCCGGAGGTGGTCGCGGCCCACAGGGTGCTACCGTCCGAGACGAGATCCAGGACGCCCACGCCCTCCGTGTCCAGCGAGGACGGGGGTTTCGGGCTCAGCCCCGTCTCGGACAGGACCCGGCCGTACTGGATGCCCCGGGTATCTTCCGACGCCCCGTTGAATCCGAGGAAGAAGTTCTCCCCTTCCTCCAGGGCGCCGAACGCCACCGCCCGGGCCGCGTCGTCGAGGAGGCCGTCCGAGTTCTTGTTCAAGGGGAAGAACGGGGCCAGCCGGTCTCCCACGAGCGCCGCCACCCCCGTGTCGGCCGCGAACCACACCCGGTTCGCTCCGTCCACCCCGATCGCGTAGATCCGGGAGGCGGTGCCGAGTTTGAGCGTCGAGAAGCTGAGAAAGACCGATCGTTCGCACCGCCCCGTCCGGGGGGCCACGGCGCCAGCCACACAGACGGCCGCAAGGAAGGACAAGACGCGCTTCATCGGGGTTCCTCCGTGGGAAAAGGGCCTTATAGCACGCCCATTTCCCGGCCTTCAAGGAAGGCCCGGCCGCTGGCATCCGCAAGGGGGCGGCTCTATACTGCGGCCATGCTGACGAGAACCCGATGGCGCGTGCAGGAGATGCCGGCCGGCCCTGGAGAGGCCCGTGCTTGCTGGGAGGCTGCGGCCCGGGCCGGTGCGGTCGGCGCCGTGACCTCATGGGGGGCGGGGATCCCCGGCCGGGCCTTTCTGCGCATCTACTGGGAGGTGGCCCCGGACGCGCCAGCCCCTCCCGAAGGGGAGGACCTGGAGGAGGAGAACTGGACCCCCTACTGGCGGGGGGTGCTGGAGCCGGTGGCCGTGAGCGCCCGCGTCTGGCTGGTACCGGCCTGGGCGAACCCGCCGCCGGAGGCCCGGGGTACGGTGCTGTGGATCGACCCCGGCATGGCCTTTGGGGCCGGGGATCACCCCACCACCCGCCTTTGTCTGCGGGTCGTGGAGGCCATGGCCGCCGGGGCCGGCGTGCCCACCCCTGTGCTGGACGTGGGAACCGGCACGGGGGTGTTGGCCCTGGCCGCCGCCGCCCTGGGGGCGGGACGGGTGGACGCGCTGGACATCGATCCGTTCGGGTTCGCGGCCTGCCGCCGGAATGCCCGACGGAATCGGCTGGAGGGCCGGGTGCGGCCGCTGCTCCTCTCGCTGGACCTCGTGGACGGGGCGTATCCCCTGATCCTGGCCAACGTGGTCGCCGGGCAGTTGGAAACCCTGGCCGGCCACCTGCGGCGCCTTCTCAGGCCGGGGGGGCGGCTCGTGGTCAGCGGGTTCCAGGCGGACGAGGAACGCCGGGTGGTGGAGGCGCTGGGACTGGCCGTGGAGGAGAGGGCGGTGGAGGACGGGTGGCCTGCGCTCACGCTGGCGAAGGAGGCACGGTGATGGGAGAGGTGATCCCTCTTCTGCCCCGGCGGCGGGTCGAGGCCGAGATGCTGCTGCGGGTGTACCGGGTGCTCTGCCCCCAGGTGGGGCCCGACCGGGCCCTCGCCGTGGTGGCCGCGGCGGTCGAGGGGGCGGCCGAAGCGGCAGGGCGGGAGTTCGCCCGGCAGGCTCCGGAGGGCCCGTCGCTCGAGCACTTCGCCACCGTGCGCGACCGGTGGAGGGAGGGGGACGCCCTGGACGTCCGAGACGTTCGGATCGAGGATGGAGCCCTGTCCTTCACCGTGACCCGGTGCCGGTACGCCGACCTCTACCGGTCGATGGGGCTGTCGGTGCCGCTGGCCCGCGCCCTGTCGTGCGGCCGGGACGCGGCCTTCGCCCGGGGGTACCACGCGGGGCTCGCCCTGGACCGCCAGGGTACCATCGTGGAGGGCGCGGCCGCGTGCCGGTTCCGGTTCGTCTGGGAGGGGTGATCCGCTCTGCCGTCCCCCCCCGCGTTTTCCGTGGACCCGAGCCTGAGGAGACGACCATGCAGTACGAGACCATCCTGTTCGAACGCCACGACCGGGTCGGGGTGCTGACCCTGAACCGGCCCAAACAGATCAACGCGCTGAGCCTTCGGCTCATGAACGAGGTGCTCGACCTCCTGGCCCGGCTGGAGAAGGATCGGAACCTGGGCGCGGTCGTGATCCGGGGGGCGGGCAAGCACTTCTGCGCCGGTCACGACCTGTCGGAGATGACCGGGCGCGACGTGGTGGCTTACCGCGAGATCTTCGACACCTGCACCCGCATGATGAACGCGATCCAGACCCTGCCCCAGCCGGTGATCGCCCAGGTCCAGGGCGTGGCCACCGCCGCCGGCTGCCAACTGGTGGCCACCTGCGACCTGGCCGTGGCCGCCGAGGGGGCCCGTTTCGCCACGCCGGGGGTGAAGATCGGGCTGTTCTGCTCGACCCCGATGGTGGCGCTGAGCCGGGCCGTGGGGCGGAAGAAGGCGTTGGAGATGCTCCTGACCGGTGAGTATCTCGACGCCGAGGAGGCCCGGCTGTTCGGCCTGGTGAACCGGGTGGTTCCGGCGGATCGCTTGGCCGACGAGACCCTGGCCCTGGCCCGAAAGGTGGCTGAGGCCAGCCCCCTGACCCTGGGCATCGGCAAGCAGGCCTTCTACAACCAGATCGACCTGCCCCAGCCCCAGGCCTACGCCTACGCCAAGGAGGTGATGAGCTTGAACGCCTTGGCCGCGGACGCCCAGGAGGGGATGTGTGCGTTTCTGGAGAAACGGCACCCCCGGTGGACGGGACGGTGAGGGCACCGGCCTGGGAGCGGTGGAAACCCGCGGCTCCGGCGCGGGTCCACCTCCTGGCGGCGGCGCTGTTGTGGACCGGGGTCGGGGTGGGGCTAGGCACGGCCGGGGCCGTGTGGACCTTTGGTGCCGCTGGGGGGTGGGGGTGGGCATTGGTGTCGGCGGCCCTGGTGGTG
>JAADGT010000238.1 GCA_013152215.1 Deltaproteobacteria bacterium | reverse complement strand
GCCCGCATGGCCGTGGCCGACGCGGGCCTGGAGATCGGCGAGTCCGAGGCCGAACGGGTGGGGGTGTCGATCGGCGCGGGGCTGGGCGGCCTGCCCGGCATCGAGGCCCAGCACAAGGTGCTCCTGGAGTCCGGGCCGCGCCGGGTCAGCCCGTTCTTCATCCCCATGGTGATCGCCAACCTGGCGCCCGGGTACGT
Source organism: Deltaproteobacteria bacterium (assembly GCA_013152215.1). Lineage (GTDB taxonomy): Bacteria > Desulfobacterota > Deferrisomatia > Deferrisomatales > Deferrisomataceae > Deferrisoma. Next base: position 4,720 of record JAADGT010000238.1, on the reverse strand, counting down.
GGCCATCCAGACCGGGGCCAAGGGCCCCAACCTCTCCATCGTGACCGCCTGCGCCACCGGGTCCCACTCCATCGGCGAGGCCTGGCACGCCATCCGGCGGGGCGACGCGGACGTCATGCTGGCGGGGGGGGTGGAGTCCACCATCACCCCCCTGGCGGTGGCGGGCTTCAACGCCATGCGGGCCCTGTCCACCCGCAACGACGAGCCCGAGAGGGCGAGCCGGCCCTTCGACAAGGACCGGGACGGGTTCGTCATGGGCGAGGGGGGCGCCGTGCTGATCCTGGAGGAGCTGGAGCGGGCCCGGGCCCGGGGGGCCGAGATCTACGCCGAACTGGTGGGCTACGGAGCCACCTGCGACGCCTACCACATCACCGCCCCCGACCCCCAGGGCGACGGGGCGGCCCGGTGCATGGAGGCGGCCCTGCGCTCCGCGTCCCTGGCCCCGGACGAGGTGGACTACATCAACGCCCACGGCACCAGCACCCCCTTCAACGACTACTACGAGACCCTGGCCATCAAGCGGGTGTTCGGCGACCACGCCAAACGGCTGTGGGTGTCGTCCACCAAGAGCATGACCGGCCACCTCCTGGGCGCGGCCGGGAGCGTGGAGGCGGCGTTCTCGGTGCTGGCCCTGCGGGACCAGGTGGCGCCGCCCACCATCAACTACGACACCCCCGACCCCGACTGCGACCTGGACTACGTGCCCAACGAGGCCCGGCAGGGCCGGATCCGCACCGCCCTGTCCAACTCGTTCGGGTTCGGGGGCACGAACGCCTCCCTCCTGTTCCGCCGTTTCGAAGGATGACCGCAACATGATCCTGATCTCGAGCGACCACGGGGGCTACGCTCTCAAGGAGGACCTCAAGGCCTACCTCCGGGAACTGGGCCACGAGGTCCGCGACCTGGGGCCGGACAACGGCGACCCCGTGGACTACCCCGAGTTCGGGGTCGAGGTGGCCCGACGGATCGCCCGGGGCGAGGCCGAGCGGGGCGTGCTGCTTTGCGGCACGGGGATCGGCATGAGCATCGTGGCCAACAAGGTGCCGGGGGTGCGGGCGGCCCTGGTCCACGACCCCTACACCGCGCGGATGGCCCGGGAGCACAACGATGCGAACGTGCTGGTGATCGGGGGCCGCACGACCGACCCGGCCCAGGCCCGGGAGATGGTCCGGGCCTGGCTCGAGGCCCGGTTCGAGGGGGGCCGCCACGCCCGCCGGATCGCCAAGATCCGGGAGGTGGAGCGCCAGCGCCCCTCGGTGCTGGCCGAGGCGGACCCGGACGTGTGGAGGGCCGTGCAGGGCGAGATCCGGCGCGAGGAGGACGGGGTGGTCCTCATCGCCTCGGAGAACTACGCCTCCGAGGCCGTGCTCGAGGCCCAGGGGTCGGTGCTCACCAACAAGTACGCTGAGGGCTATCCGGGCCGGCGGTACTACGGCGGGTGCCGGTTCGTGGACGAGGTGGAGGAGCTGGCCATCGAGCGGGCCAAGGCCCTGTTCGGCGCGGACCACGCCAACGTGCAGCCCCTGTCGGGGTCCTCCGCCAACATGGCCGCGTACTACGCGCTGTGCCAACCCGGCGACACGATCCTGGGCATGGCGCTGGCCCACGGGGGGCACCTGACCCACGGGGCGCCCGTGAGCTTCTCGGGCCGCCAGTACCGGGCCGTGACCTACGGGGTACGCCGGGACACCGGAACCATCGACTACGACCAGGTGCGCGACGTCGCCCGCAGGGAGCGGCCGACCGTGATCGTGGCGGGGGCCAGCTCCTACTCCCGGGTGCTGGACTTCGCCGCGTTCCGAGAGATCGCGGACGAGGTGGGCGCCTACCTGGTGGTGGACATGGCCCACATCGCCGGCCTGGTTGCGGGAGGCGCTCACCCCAACCCCGTGCCGTACGCCGACATCGTGACCAGCACCACCCACAAGACCCTCCGGGGCCCCCGGGGGGGGCTGGTGCTGTGCCGGGCCGAGCACGCCGAGGCGGTGGACAAGGCCGTGTTCCCGGGGCTCCAGGGCGGCCCCCTGATGCACCAGGTGGCGGCCAAGGCCGTGGCGTTCCGGGAAGCCGCGACCCCGTCGTTCCGGGACTACGCCCACCAGGTGGTGGCGAACGCCCGGGCCATGGCCGAGGCCTTGGCCCGCCGGGGCTACCGGATCGTGTCGGGCGGCACCGACAACCACCTGTTCCTGGTGGATCTCACGCCCCAGGGCCTTACCGGCCTGGACGCCGAGCAGAGCCTCGACCGGGCCGGCATCACCCTGAACAAGAACGCGATTCCCTACGAGACCCGCAGCCCGTTCGTCACGAGCGGCATCCGGATCGGCACCCCCATCGTCACGACCCGGGGCATGGGGGCGGACGAGATGGAGGTCATCGCGGAGGCCATCGCCCGGGTCCTGGAGCGATGCGGCGACCCGGACGTCGAGGCAGAGGTCCGGGACCAGATCCGGGAGCTGTGCGCCCGGTTCCCGTTCTACCGACACCTGCGGGAGGCGGCCGGCTGACCCGAACCGCCCCTGCCCGAGGCTCGCGGCCCAAAGGGGGTCCCATGCGTCCTTCCTGGCAGGAGTACTTCACCGAGATCACCCGTCTGGTGGCCACCCGGTCCACCTGCACCCGCCGGAAGGTGGGAGCGATCCTGGTCAAGAACAAACGCATCCTGGCCACCGGCTACAACGGCGCCCCCTCGGGGGTGGCCCACTGCCTCGACGTGGGCTGCCTGCGCGAGGAGATGGGCATCCCCTCGGGGGAGCGGCACGAGCTCTGTCGGGGACTGCACGCGGAGCAGAACGCGATCCTCCAGGCCGCCCAGCACGGGGTGCGCATCGAGGGGTCGGACATCTACTGCACCAATCTGCCCTGCGTGATCTGCACCAAGATGATCATCAACGCCGGGATCCGGCGGGTGTACTACCTGGAGGGCTACGCCGACCCCCTGAGCCGCGACCTGCTGAGGAGCGCGGCCATCGACCTCGTCCCCCTGGGTGACGACCAGGAGGGCTGAGCCGTGCGCTGTCCGTTCTGCGGGGAACAAGAGGACCGGGTGATCGACTCTCGGGTCAGCCGGGAGGGCGAGGTGATCCGCCGCCGGCGCGAGTGCGTGGCCTGCGGCCGCCGGTTCACCACCTACGAGCGGGTGGAGGACATGCTGCCCCTGGTGGTGAAGAAGGACGGCCGGCGGGAGTCGTTCGACCGCCTCAAGATCCTGGCCGGGCTCAAGAAGGCCTGTGAGAAACGGCCGGTGTCGGCCGACACCCTGGAGCGGATCGTGGACCGCATCGAGGCCCGGTTCCAGGAGGAGGGCCCCAAGGAGGTTCCCAGCCGGGAGATCGGCGAGGCCGTGATGGCGGAGCTCCAGGCCCTGGATGCGGTGGCCTACGTGCGGTTCGCCTCGGTGTACCGGGAATTCCGGGGCGTGGACGAGTTCGTGGACGCGCTCCGGGAGTTCCTGGAGGGACAGAAGGAAGGGTGACGGAAGCGGCCGACCGGTTCTACATGGAGGTGGCCCTGGCCCTGGCCCGGGAGGGGCTGGGCCGCACCAGCCCCAACCCGGCCGTGGGCTGCGTGGTGGTGCGGGACGGCCGGATCGTGGGCCGGGGGTTCCACCCCCGGGCCGGCGAGCCCCACGCCGAGGTGTTCGCCCTCGAGCAGGCCGGCCCGGCGGCCCGGGGCGCTCACCTGTACGTGACCCTGGAGCCCTGCTCCCACCACGGCCGGACCCCCCCCTGCGCCGACCGGATCATCGAGGCCGGCGTGCACCGGGTCGTGGCGGCCATGGAGGACCCCAACCCGGCCGTGGCCGGCCGGGGTCTGGCGCGGCTGCGCCAGGCGGGGTTGGAGGTCCGGGTGGGGGTGGCCGAGACCGAGGCCCGGCGCTTGAACGAGGCGTTTTGCCTCTCGGTGGTTCAGCGCCGGGCCTTCGTCCACCTGAAGCTGGCCGCCACCCTGGACGGCAAGACCGCCACCGCGTCGGGGGACAGCCGTTGGATCACCTCCGCCCGGAGCCGCGAGAGGGTCCACCGGCTGCGGGACCGGTGCGGCGTGGTGCTGGTGGGGGTGGGCACGGCCGAGGCCGACGACCCCCGGCTCAGCGTTCGCCTGCCGGGCCGGCCCGAGCGCCGATGCCTGCGCGTGGTGCTGGATCCGAGGGCCCGGATTCCCCTGGGCCTGTCCATGCTCGAGCCGGCCGAGGCCCCCTTCACCCTGGTGGTGTGCGGCCCCCGGGCCGAGCCCTCCCGCCGACGGGCCTTGGAGGCGCGGGGGGCCCGGGTCCTGGAGGTCCGGGAGGAAGCCGGTGGGCTGGACCTGGGGGGCCTCCTGGCCCACCTCTACGGCATGGGCCACATGGAGGTGCTGGTGGAGGGGGGGGCCGAGACCGCCCGAAGGTTCCTGGATGCGGGGCTCGTGGACCGGCTCCACCTGTTCTACGCCCCCAAGCTCCTGGGCGGCCGGGACGCGGTGCCCATGGTGGGCGGCCCGAGCCCCGACCGCATCGCCCAGGCCAGGGAGATCACGGAGCTCGAGATCGAGCGGATCGGCCCGGACCTCTATGTGACGGGCAGGATCCGCCCGGAAGACGGCGAGTGTTGCTGACGGAGCCAGGAACCGGCGGGCGGGGAGTTAGATACCGTTAACCCGGCGGCAAAACAGGCGCGTCACCTCGGAGGGCGGGGCAAGCAACTGTGTTGCGTGTCAAGCCGGAACCGCGGAGCGGGGC
>JAADGT010000118.1:4882-9836 GCA_013152215.1 Deltaproteobacteria bacterium | reverse complement strand
CGAGTTGTCATGAAACCAGCTCTTCGGTCCTGTGCCTGCGCGGCGAATCTCATGCCCGGCTTCGCGCCCGGCCGGAGGCAGGTCCCTTGCCACGCGCTCCGAGGTGAGGCGCCTATTTTGCCGCCGGGTTAATACTGGGAAGGGACGGATCGCCGGTGCCGTGCACCTTGCTTCCTCGTCCCGTTCTGCTACAGAGCAGCGGGTGAGGTTCACACCGTCGGAACGGGGCGCCTGCATCCTGCTGCGGGGCGGCGCCCGACGGAGCCGGTCGATGTCCGAGGCTGCGGATGCGCAAGCCAGGAGAGGGGGACGACACTCCCCAAGGGGGGCCAGGTCGGTGCCCCCCGCCGCTCCCCGACTCGTCGTCTGGGTGGCGGTGTTGGCACTGCTGCACGGGCCGCTGGGGAGCCGCGGCGGGGCCACACCGGCCTCGGGCCCCGATGGAACGGTGGGGCGCCGTGGCTTCGCCCTGGAGCTGTACCGGTGCGGTCCCCGAGACGGCAACGTGGTGGTCTCTCCGCTGGCCGTGGAGCTGGCGCTGGCCGCGGTGGCCGAGGGGGCCCGAGGGCGCACCCGGGCCGAGCTCGATGCGGTTCTCTCGCCCGTCCAGCAGGGGGGCCGGGACGAGTCGGTGCCGGCGGACGAGGAAGGGGGGCTGCTGCGGATCGCCCTGGGCCTGTGGGGCCAGGAGGGTACCGCGTTCGCCGGGCCGTTCCTGAAGACCGTGCAGAGCCGGTACCGCGCGGGGGTGGGATTCGTGGACTACGCCCGGGCACCCGAGCAGGCACGGCAGCGGATCAACGCCTGGGTCCGGGAGCGGACGGACGGACGGATCCACGAGCTCGTACCGCCGGGCCGGCTGTCGGCCCGGACCGTGCTCGTGGTGACGAGCGCGGTGGCGTTTCGGGGGGTATGGGAGCACGCGTTCGACCCGGCCCACACCGTCTCGGCGCGGTTCGAGGCGGAGGACGGAAGCGTGGGAACGGTGCGGATGATGAGCCGGCCGGCCCCGGCGCAACTCCGTTACGCCGAACGCGACGACGTGCAGGTTGTGGAGCTCCCGTTCCGCGGGGGCGGGTGGGCGATGATCGTGGCGCTGCCCCGTCGGGGACGGGCCCTCCGGGCGCTCGAAGGCCGGCTCACCCCGGCCTATCTGGCCAGCGTGCTCGAAAGCCTGGAGGTCACGCCGGTGCGGGTGGCCCTCCCCCGGTTCGCCGTTTCGGGTCGGCCCGAGGACCTGGGGCCGAGGGGAACGGGTACGCTGGTGGAGATGGGGGTGCGGGACGCCTTCGACCCCGCTCGCGCGGACTTCACGGGGATCGTGCCGGGCGAAAGAGTGTTCATCGACGGGGTCCTGCACGCAGCATCGGTGGCGGTGGACGAAGAGGGCGCACGGGCGAGCGCCTCAAGCGGGGCGCTCCTGACCCGCGGAGCCATGCCGGGCGCGGCCGTCCGATTTCGGGCGGACCGGCCGTTCCTGTTTCTGATCCGGCACCGCAAAACCGGAGAGGTTCTCTTTATCGGGAGGATCGCCCGGCCTCCGGAGCCGGGGGGCGACTGAAGGTTCAGCGGTCCAAAAAAGGGCCGGCGCCCGGGCCCTGCCCGAGCGCCGCGTCCGTGCTCCGAGCCTCACGAAGGCCCGGAGATCCTCCACCAACCGATGATGTCCGCTCCCCGGATGTCCGGCCCCACCGGGCCGGCGCCGTGGACGTAGTCGTTGTAGTTGGACATCCCGTTCCGGCCGATCACCCCCATGACCGCCCAGGTGACCTTGCTGGGCTGGACCTGCTTGGCCGTCTGGATCCAGGCTGCGCGCACCGGCAAGGGGGGAAACGTGAAGAACCCGAACGACTTGCCGGTGGCCCACTCGGCGAGCAAACGACCCTCGGTGCTGTTGTCGTAGCTCGAGTTTGCGTAGGCCATGATCATGTGGAGCCCGTCGAAGGCGGGGCCCCATCTCTGCCACCAACGCTTCCCGCCCGAGGTCTCCTGCAGCGGGCCGCAGGCCGCGATCGTGATCCACTCCACGTCTCTGTTCCCCCATCTCGCGTCCGTGTAGTGGAGGAACCCGTCGGTGTGGGTGTTGTTGCAGAACGAAAAGCCGCTGCCGTTGGCGTGTCCGGTGTAGAACACCCAGTCCGCGTTGTCGGCCCAGTTCGAGTCGTCCCCGCCGGGTTTGGACGGGTCCTTGAAGTCCTGCTCCCAGGCGGAGTTCTCGGCCCAGTAGAACCGTCGCGTCCAGTTCTTGCCTTGGAGCACGTTCCGGAACCCCGAGGCGTTGGCTGCCGAGCCCGGCAGGCCGCCGCAGGTGCCCACGTACTCCACGCCGAAGTCCACGATCCCGGCGGTCATCGGAACGACCTGGAACATGGGCTTGGGGGGCGGAGCCACCGACACCTCCACGGTCTGGCTGGCGAAGCCCACGAGGCCGTTGGCATCCGTTACGATCAGGCTCACGGTCTCCTCGGTGATCGCCTCCTTGGGCTGGAGCACGTAGGTGATGTTGGGCCCTGCCGTTGCGACCTTGGGGTCCAGCGCGGTGCTCGACGAGGTCCACTGATAGCTGAACGGCTCCGTGCCGCCGGCTACGACGGCGTTGGCCACCACGGTGTCGTCGCCGTTCACGGTGACTTTGAGGGAGATCTCCGGGCCACCCGCCACCGCGGGAATCAGCACGTTGCGCAGAAGCACCTCCTCGTCTCCCACCCGCACGGTGCCCCCGAACTCGTAGTGGGGAACGATGACCTGGACGTTCTGGGACAGGGGCGGGGCGTAGTACACGACCCGCGGCGGCAGCACCTGGATCGCGGTGGGAAGCCCCTGGGCCGCGGCCGCCCTCTGCAGGAGCCGCCGGGCCCGATCGGTGGCCTGGTTCAGGGGAAGCAGGTCCATCTCCTCGCCCATCTGGACGGCGGGCAGGGAGTACACGGCCTGGGTGGTCTGCCCGGCCCCGTTGAGAGAGAACTGCACGTCCGCGCCGGGTCCGATCAGGGCCAGGCCGTGGAGCCGGAACCGGTAGCTCACCAGGGTCTCCAGCTCGGCCCGGGCCAGCACCTCCCCTTTCGTGTCGAACGCCTCGAACAGGGTGTTGCTCAGGAAGATGGACGGCTCGATAGCCCCGCCGACTTCCTCTGGCACGGCACCGGCCTGCGCCAGCACCTCCTTGATGCGGGCCAGGGCCTCGGACTGGGGCAGGGTCGGCAACTTGGCGATCTCGTCGAAGTTGAACCCCTCCGCCTGGACGGCCGTGCCCTCCTCGTCCTCGGCCACCTCCCCCAGGGCGGTCATGGGAAGGGCCTGGTAGAGCTTGGGGTCCACGAACCGCAGCGCCCCCCCCTCGTCCAAGGGGGCTCCTTCGGTGGCGAGGCCCAGGGACTCGACCAGCGCGCCGGCCGCCCTCTCGCTCAGGGCGTTGCCGGCGACCTTGAACACGGGGAGCTTGGCCGCACCCGGAGCCATCTCCACGGTTGCGATGAAGGTGCCGAACAGGGGGTCGGCCGAATCAAGGATCAGGAAGGCGGTCTCCGTGACCGCCTGGTAGAGCGGGTGGGTGCACTCCAAGGTCAGGGTCTCGGTGTCGAGATCCACCTCCACCAGGGTGTTGAGGACCCCGACGTCCGCCACGGTCGACCCGCTCACGACGCTTCCGATCTCGTCGGGGCCGTCGAGAACCTTGCAGACGGCTCCCGCGATCGGATCCAGGGTGTCCCGGTTCACCACCTCGCCGTGTAGGCGCCGCTGCGTGAGGGCCTTGTTGCCGCGGATCACGATCGAGCCGGTGGTCGGCTGGCCCTTGAGCGACTGGAGGGAGAGCTCCACCAGGGTCACCTCGCCAGGGACGACGTTCACACGGGTGGCCATGCCGTACCAGTCGGCCGTGCCGAACTCCCCACACACACCGTCCTCGAACAGCCCGAGCTCCACCGTGCGGTCGGCGCCGGCCGGGATGTTGGGCACCACCGTCTCCACCGAGCTCGTTCCGCCCGGGTACCCCTTGTCCATGGTGATCGGGGTGAAGTCCGCGCCGCTCACCCGGATGCGGGCGCAGAAATCGGTTGGGATCGGAACCGGCACCGCCACCTTCAGACCCAGCCGGGAGCCGCTGGCTCCGCCTCCCGTTGGGAAGTTCGAGCCGCTGTCCGACGACAGCCCGCACCCGCCGAGCAGGATCAGCGCCGAGCCCAGCATGAGCGCGGCCTGTACGTTGCTTCTCCGTTTCTTCCCCATGACACGCCTCCTTTTCGCATTGGCCCCGCACGAACGGTCGTCCCCCGGGCGGGTGCGAGGCACGGGCCGCCCGCGAAGCGATGGCACGCCGGGGGGGCCCGGATGCGAAGGCATGTCGGAGATCCGTTCCAAGGCCGGGCGCGGGAGCACTCCATGGCCGCTTCTTTCGCCGTTTGCGCCCGAATGGCCGAACGCCTTTCGTCCGGCAAGCAGCGCCTCGGCTTCGTGTGGGCGTAAGGAAAGGCGCGGAGGCGGGACAGCGCCCCCCCAAGCGTGGGCGGAATGCCACCCCCTGATACGGGACTATGAAAAAAGGTTATTAATTTATTGGGTAGATAGTGACCACGAATCCTAATAGGGAGAGGTTTGAATGCTAGATGGCCGGATGGGTATTTTGGCTATCCGTTCGGGTAGCCAGGGGGTTGGGGGGCAGGGGGCGTTCGCCTTGTTGCGCATCACGGGCTCGAAGGCCCCCTGCCGGTTCGGAGGCCTACCCAGCCGACCGGACGTGCCCGACAGCTATTTCTTGGGGCTCCCGGTGGTTTCTGCTCGGGGTTCGCCGCCTGAAGCAGGGGTGATGTGTGGGTGTTTTCCGATCACTCTTGGTGCTCGCCCCCGCCTGTTCCTTGCATCTGCCGGTTGGGGGTGCCTTCCAGAGGCGAGCCGGCGTTGCGGGAGGTGGTTGGGCGGAGTAGGTTGGGGCGTACCGAGATCCGAAGGATCTTAC
>JAADGT010000118.1:4421-4877 GCA_013152215.1 Deltaproteobacteria bacterium | reverse complement strand
TTCGCCCCATCCAACGGGAGCTGCAGAAGGGGGCCGGCCCGCCTCCACGGGAAGCCCCGAGCCCCCTGCGGGGCCAGGCACCGGGGAAGGGTAACTCTCGTTGGTCCGGGGCCATTGCCGACGGCGGGGCGTGGGGCCTGCGATTCAGGTGTCGGGGGCCAGAGGGCAGACGGCAGAAGTTCGGGTAGAGCCCAAAGGCTGTGAGGGGCTTTACAACAAAATGGAAGGTTTTCCTGTCCACTGTCCTCTGAATTCTGGCCCCTGATATGGCCGCATGCGGCTCTCCAGCGGACCCCAAGCCCCCCGACTCCGATGTCGAGACGAGCTTTCGACCCACGACCAACGGCTGACGACTATTAACCTGGCGGCAAAATAGGCGCGGCACCTCGGAGGGGGGGACAAGGGACCTGCCTCCGGCCGGGCGCGAAGCCGGGCATCGAGATTCGCCGCGCAGGC
>JAADGT010000118.1:0-4344 GCA_013152215.1 Deltaproteobacteria bacterium | reverse complement strand
GCGAGCTAAGGGGCCGCACCCGGCTCTCCGGCAGGTCCCTTGTCCCCTCCGAGCAGGGAGCGATAGCGCCTGTTTATCCGCCGGGTTAATAACGACCGAAGTTACTGGGAAGGCGGCTCAGCACATGGGCTCGCATACCCGAGGAGGACACTGCCGTGGGCGAGAACGCCGAGTTCCGGAAGGATCCCGAGGGGCCGGTAGGGCTCACCTCTCAGGAGGCGGCCCTACGGCTTCGGAAGTACGGGCCGAACACCTTGGAGGAGGAGCACGTCTCCACCCTGCTCCGGCTGCTCGGATACTTCTGGGGCCCGATCCCGTGGATGATCGAGGTGGCGGCGGTGCTCTCGGCCGTCGTTCAGCACTGGGCGGACTTCTGGATCATCGTGGCGCTGCTGGTGTTCAACGCAGGGGTGGGGTTCTGGCAGGAGTACACCGCCGGCAACGCCGTGGAGGCCCTCAAGAAGCAGCTGGCCCTGAAGGCGCGGGCCCTCCGGGACGGAAGGTGGCAGGAGATCGACGCGGCGGGGCTGGTGCCGGGCGACATCATACGGATACGGCTGGGGGACGTGATCCCGGCGGACGTGAGAATTCTCCAGGGGGACTACCTCAGCGTGGATCAGTCGGCCCTCACCGGCGAGTCCCTGCCGGTGACCGTCCGGGAGGGGGACGTGGCGTACTCGGGCACGGTGGCCAAGCAGGGCGAGGTGGTGGCCGAGGTGGTGGCCACGGGCAAGGACACCCGGTTCGGCAAGACCGCCCACCTGGTGGAGCAGGCCCGGACGGTTTCCCACTTCCAGAAGGCCGTGCTCACCATCGGCGACTACCTGATCTACCTCAGCCTCGCCCTGGTCGCCGTGCTCCTGCTCCAGCAGATGCACCGGGGGGCTCCTTGGCTGGATCTGGTGCAGTTCGCGCTGATCCTGACGGTGGCGTCCATTCCGGTCGCCATGCCCGCGGTGCTCTCCATGACCATGGCCGTGGGCGCGGCCGCGCTGTCCCGGAAGAAGGCCATCGTCACTCGGCTGGAATCCATCGAAGAGATGGCGAGCATGGACGTGCTGTGCTCGGACAAGACCGGCACTCTTACCCAGAACCGCCTGACGCTGGGTGAGGTCAAAGTCTTCCGCGCAGCAAACCCCCAGGAGGTCCTCGTGGCGGCTGCCCTGGCGTCGCGGCCGGAGGATCGGGACGCCATCGACCAGGCAGTGCTGGACGGGTTGGACGAGCGGGAAGCCCTTCAGAAGTATCATCTTTCCGCTTTTGTGCCGTTCGACCCGGTGCGCAAACGAACCGAGGCCACGGTGCAGGACGAGGCGGGAAGGGCGTTCCAGGTCGCCAAGGGGGCACCCCAGGTGATCATGGAGATGTCGGCCCTCACGGCGGAGGAGCGCCGGCAGGTTCAGGAGGCGGTGGATGCCTTTGCCGCAGAGGGCTACCGGGCGCTGGGGGTGGCCCGGCGGGAGGTGGGCGAGGAGCAGTGGATCTTTCTGGGAGTGCTCTCCCTGTTCGACCCCCCCCAAGAGGACTCGGCCGAGACCATCGCCCGGGCCGCGGCCCACGGCGTGCGCGTGAAGATGGTCACGGGGGACAACCTCGCCATCGCCGTGCAGATCGCGCGGAAGCTGGGCCTGGGGGAGAACATCCTGCCGGCCAGCCGGCTTCCCCTCGACCCGAAGGGGGGGATCGGAGCGGGCGACCACGAGGCGGTCGAGCAGGCCGACGGGTTTGCCGAGGTCTTTCCCGAGCACAAGTTCGCCATCGTCAAGCTGCTCCAGGCCGGGGGCCACATCACCGGCATGACCGGAGACGGGGTGAACGACGCTCCGGCGTTGAAGCAGGCGGACGTGGGGGTGGCCGTGAGCGGAGCCACCGACGCGGCACGCGCGGCTGCAGACCTGGTTCTCACCGAGCCGGGCCTGTCGGTGATCATCAGCGCCATCGAGGAGGCGAGACGGATCTTCGAGCGGATGCACGCGTACGCGGTCTACCGGATCAGCGAGACCATCCGAATCATGTTTTTCGTGGTGGGAGCGATGATGGCGTTCGACTTCTACCCCATCACCGCGATCATGATCATCCTTTTGGCCTTTCTCAACGACGTGCCGATCATGACCATCGCCTACGACCGCACCAAGGCAGAGCCGCACCCGGTGCGCTGGCAGATGCACCAGGTGATCACCGTCGCCACCGCCATGGGCCTCGTCGGTGTGGTGGGAAGCTTCGGCATGCTCCTGATCGCCATGGACTGGCTCAAGCTGGACGTGGCCCAGATCCAGACCTATGTTTTTTTGAAGATGGCCGTGGCCGGCCACCTCGTGTTGTTCGTCGGCCGCACGAAGGGGCACTTCTGGGAGCGCCCCTGGCCGGCCCCCATCATGATCTGGTCGGCAGCCGCCACCAAGCTGGCCGCCACCCTCCTGGCCGCGTACGGCTTCGGCCTGATCACGCCCATCACCTGGCCGGAGATCGCCCTGGTGTGGGGCTACTCGATCGTGTCGGCGGTGGTCACCGATCTCGTCAAGGTGGAGGTCTACCGCCACATGAGACACGAGGTGCGCCGCCATCGCCACTTTCTCACCCGCCTCGCGCGACCCCTGCACGCCTTTGGCGGCCGGCGCTAGGGCCGCCGTATCCTTGCTCCGAAGGTCGGTGAACCGGGCCGCTCCTCCCGGCATGCCCCCAGTGATCGCTTGACGATCTGGCGAGCCCGGGTACGTTGATCGGCACACCCCATGGGAACGCCGGTGCGGATCGGGCGCGTCGATGGTTCGGGACGCTCCCGAACGGCGCCCACGGTCCATGGGGAATCTCGACCCGGCTGGTTCGGTTGGGCGGTCCGGACGGCTGCCGGGGACGCAAAGGAGGTGAGGACATGGACCGCACCCTGTTGAAGAAGGTGCTCGCCGGGTTCAGCGTGGCGGGGCTACTGGCGGGGACCACCCTCGGCCTGACGGGCTGCGCGGGGCGGGCCCACGGGAGCTGAACCGGCCAGAAGACCGGTGCAGGTAGCACCGGCTGAGGGGGCGCCAAAGATGGTGCCGGCGGCACCAAAGATGCGCAGAAGACGGGCGGCCAGGGGTCCTGAACGGGCTCCAAGAACCAGTAGCGCGGTCCGCGCTGCCCGTCCAGATGTCGTGAGATCACGGTAGGTAGCTGTCCGAAAGATCGCGAGGCCGTTTCCCCTGTTCCGCCCCACGGGGAAACGGCCTCGGGTTTTTCGGAAGGGTGAGGGAAGAGAGGGATAGGGACGGATGCCGAAACCCACGGACGCCAAAGCGCCCCCTTTCGCCGCGGACCTGGCCCGCCTGGAGCGGGCCCTTTCCCTTGCGGCCTCCACCCCCGGCCCTGAGCTTCCTGCTGACGCGGCCGCGGTCAACCCCACTCTCTCGGTCGTGCGGGTGGGGTGGCGGGGCCTCCCGGAGCTGCTGGCCTCGAACGCGCCCCCGACGACGCAGCCGGCCCGTGGAGAACAGCTCGTCCTGGTGTGGAAACCCCCAGGGGGGGAGGCCCGGGCCAAGGCCGCAGCCCCCGAGGATCTTCTGGCCCTCAAGATCGTGGTGGAGGGAATTCCCCCCGAGGACGCCGCCCGGGAGGGGGGCGTTCCGGTGGGGCGGATCGAGGTGATCCTGGCCCGGGCCCGGGCCGAGGGGCTGGTGCTGACCCCACCCCCGCTTCTGCGCCGCGACCCCCGGCAGCTCGGCGTGGACCCGCACGGGTGGGAGGAGTTTCTGGTCGCCCCGGTCTTCACCCTGCAGTGGCACCTCACCCAGGCCTGCGACCTGCGGTGCCGGCACTGCTACGACCGCAGCCCCAGGAACCTGCTGCCCTATGCCGAGGCCGTCCGGGTCCTCGACGACCTCCACCGCTTCTGCCGGCAGCGGCGGGTGCGGGGCCACGTGACCTTCACCGGCGGCAACCCCTTGCTCCACCCCCGTTTCTTGGAGCTCTACCGCGAGGCGGCGGACCGGGGCTTCGGGCTCACGGTGCTGGGAAACCCCTCGCCCCGCGACCCGATCGAGGACCTGTGTGCGATCCAGCCCCCCGAGGTCTTCCAGGTGAGCCTGGAGGGACTCGAGGAGCACAACGACGCAATCCGGGGTCCCGGGCACTTCGGGCGCACCCTGGAGTTCCTCGGCCTCCTGCGGGAGCTCGGGGTGTTCTCGATGGTCATGCTCACCCTGACCCGCGACAACGTGGATCAGGTGTTGCCGTTGGCCGATCTACTCCGGGGCCGGGTGGATCGGTTCCACTTCAACCGGCTCTCGCCGGTGGGGGAGGGGGCCGGCCTGCCGGTCGTGCCGAGGGATCGGTACCGGGCGTTCCTCGATGAGTACCTGGCGGCCA
>JAADGT010000363.1 GCA_013152215.1 Deltaproteobacteria bacterium | reverse complement strand
GCCCCCAGCCCCACCCCCTCGGGGAATGCACGAACTTGCGAACCATGACACTAGGCGGCCGGAAGCAGGCCCCATGCCCCCCGTAGCCAACCGTCCCCGGACCAAGGCAGGCTACCCTTTCCCCTTGTCCGGTCCAGCAGAAGCCTGAGGAGGCTTCCCAGGGATCCCCATGCTCAGGGCCGCCGCAACCGCGGAGAGCCCCAGGGCCAGGAGCAGCACCGCGCCGTACGAACCGAACCGGTCGAAGGCCGCGCCCCCAACGAACGCGCCCAGCCCACCCGACGCGTGATGGACCAGGATCACCACCCCGGTCAGGAGCGCGATGCGCTCGACACCGTAGCGGTTGCGCACGAGCACGGCGGTGATGGGCGCCGAGGCCATGAACGAAAAGCCGTACAGGACCGCGAACCCCACGGCCGCCCCGAGCCCCGGAAGCGCGAGCAGCCCTGCGAAGATCGCCACCCGCAGGGCGAACGAGGCCGCCAGGGGCACGCGCTCGTCCATGCGGTCGGAGAGCCAACCCGACAGGAGCACCCCGAAGAACGAGGCCGCGCCCATCACGGCCTTCACGGTCCCGCCCTCCAGGAGGGACCCGCCCCGGTCCAGGAGCAAGGGGACCACGTGCAGGTCCACCAGGAAGTCCGTGAACCCGCACACCGCGAACACCGCGCAGATCACCCAGAACCCCCGGCTCGCCACGGCGGTTCCGGCGGCCACCTCCGCGGGCTCGCCCCGACCCGGGGCCGACGGGTCTGGGTGGGGGTCCCTCCCCACCCGCGACAGCCCCAGGTCCTCGGGCCGGTCGCGGACCAGGATCCAGGCCGCCCCCACGGCCACCGCCGTGAGCAGCCCCAGGCCCCGCAGGGCCCACCGCCACCCCAGCGTCTCGGTGACCCAGGCCACGGGGGTGAGGAGCGCCAGCTGGCCCGCCGCGATTCCGGCGAACCCGAGCGACATCAGGGTGCCCGTGCGCGAGGCGAACCAGCGGCCCACCACGGTGGCGAGCAGGGTGGGCCCCAGGCCCCCGAACCCCACACCCGCCAGGACGCCGTACCCCAGCACGAGCTGCCACAGGGAGCGCCCGTACGACGACAGGACCACGCCGGCCACCAGTGCCACCCCGAACACCCCCAGGAGCCGCCGGGGCCCCACCCGATCGTACAGAAGGCCGGAGACCGGCAGGGTGAGCGCGAAGAAGACCATGTTCACCGAGTACGCCCACGAGCCCGCGGCCCGGGTCCACCCGAACTCCTCGAGCATGGGGCGGAACAGCACCCCGTACGAGAACCGCAGGGCCCCCAGGGCGAACAGCACGAACACCACGCTGCCGAGGACGATCCAGCCCCTGTGGATCGCGGGCCTGGCCGCCACGGCCATCCCTTCCGCTCCTGTCGCCGGTTTCGTCACCCCCTCCTCCGCGCCGGTAACTTCCGCTGGGACGCTAGGACGCTGGGACGCTGAGAGGCTTGAAAGCCTCACCGCTTTCCAAGCGTTTCAATGGTGTCACCTCACGGTCTTCTGGCTTTCTGTCCCCTGAATTCTGGCCACCGGAACCCATGTCCCGCCGCTGGCCACGGCCCAGGACCCCACCCCGATCCTTTACCCTTGCTGCCCGGCTCCGAAGGGGCCTCGGCAGGCGATGGCCAAGATATTCCGCATACAAACTTCTCGTCAACACAAAAATGGTTTTGCCGTTTCAAACAGGGCCAAGCAAGCCGTCCTGGCGAGGGGGCAGGGGATGGGGCCCACGGTTCCGGGCCCCGAGGATAGGGGTCACAACGAACGACCAACGATCCGCGACGAACGGCCTTTCCGCTAGCCTTCCCCCGGGGGAGGCCCCTCCAGCTCGTAGTACTTCTCCGGCATCCTGGGCTCGTTCAGGGCCGCCAGGTTCGGCACGGGGTACCGAAACGCACCGGCGCGGCGCACGTACTTCAGCCCCTCGGCCACCCGTTCGAGCTCCGGGTACGGCACCGCGAACGACATCTCGTGGTCCTGGGTGCCGGCGAACACCCGCTCGCCCGGGCCGGGTACCATGTAGGTGCTCTCGCCCGACTGCACCACCCCCACCAGCCAGGTGGCGCACCCGAGCCGGCCCGAGCTCACCGATCGGATACCGGTGCCCTTGCCGTAGTTCGCCCCCTGGATCAGGGCGAGGATCTGGGCCGGGTTGCCGTAGACCACGGCCAGGTCCGGCCGGAACGGGCATCGGTCCAGGGGGGCCAGCCAGATCCCGGGGTACCGGCCCGCGGGCCAGCGGGGGTACGCGGCCTCCATGGCCCGGCCGCACTCCGGATCGGACTGGTAGTACTCCGCCACGGTCCCGTCCAGGAAGCGCTCGGCATCCACGTAGCCCATGAACACCTTGGGCAGGGGGCAGCCGTGGTCCTCGGCCGTGAACACCATCGTCCAGCCCAGGGTCCGGGCCGCGGTCATGCCCTGGCACACGGTGAGCCGCCGCTTGAGGTCCTGCAGGGGCCGTCGGGCCTTGGGGGGCGGGGCCTCCCCAGGGGCCGCGAGCTTCACGCCCACCGGCCGGGTCGTCGGCCGCACCGCGGCCTCCACGGCCTCCAGGAACGATTGGACCCGTTCGTCCATCCTTTCACCTCCCGTTCTCAAGGGACGCCCGGCCGGCCCGCCTCACGGTCCGGCCACGCGCTTCTCCTGCCGCCGGCGCAGCCGCTGCCGGACCCGGTCGTTGATGGAGAACCCGGTCAGCACGAGCCAGATCAGCCCCAAGGCGAGCGCCGTGTGATAGATCGCGCCGAGCGAGCCGCCGCCGTAGTGCACGTTCACGAACAGCCAGTCCCACATCTTCAGGCTCTCGGGAACCCGGCTCGCGTCGATCAGGGCTCCCACCCTCGCATGGAACCCCAGCAGCCACTCCACGCTCAGGAACAGCCCGCTCACCGCCTGGAGGAGCACCAGCACGCCGATCCCCACCCCGACGCGCCGATGCCATTTTCGAAGGGTGGGTTCGTCCATCGTTGTCTTCTCCCTCCCCCACAGCCCTGGGGCCCGGCCCTCTCACACCGAGTTGCGTTCAATGGCATTGGCCCCGTGCACAAAGGGGTAAGGGACCTGCCGGAGAGCCGGGTGCGGCCGTATCAAGGGCCAGAATTCGGTATGGAGGGCTCCCGGTTCGAACGCAACTCGGTATCAGGCCGCCTCGGCCGGGGCGTCCGGGGTCAGGCGCACCGACAGCACCCGGCTCACCCCGGCCTCGGGCATGGTGACCCCGTAGAGGTGATCCGCCGCCTCCATGGTGGAGCGGTTGTGGGTGATGATCACGAACTGGGAGCGCCCCTTGAGCTCGGTGAGGAGCTGGGTGAACCGGCCGATGTTCGCCTCGTCCAGCGGCGCGTCCACCTCGTCGAGGATGCAGAACGGGCTCGGCTTCACCTCGAAGATGGCGAAGATCAGCGCCACGGCGGTCAAGGCCTTCTCTCCGCCGGACAGCAGGCTGATGTGCTGGGGCCTCTTGCCGGGCGGCCGGGCCACGATGTCGATGCCGGTGGCGAGCAGGTCGTCCGGGTCGGTGAGCACCAGCTCGGCCTCGCCGCCCCGGAACAGCTTCGGGTACAGGTCGCGGAACGCCCGGCTCACCCTCTCGAAGGTCTCGCCGAAGCGCTTGCGGCTCTCCCGGTCGATCTTCCGGATCGCCTCCTGGAGCGATGCCAGGCTTCCCTCCAGGTCCTGGCGCTGGCGCTCCAGGAACTCGAACCGCTCCTTGCGCTCCTCGTACTGCTCGATGGCCAGGAGGTTCACCTCCCCGAAGGTGGCGATCTTGCGGTCGAGCTCCGCGAGCCGGTCCTGGGCGGCCGCCGGGTCGAACCCCTCCGGCAGCCCCTCCCGATCGGCCTGCTCGATGTCGGCCCCCGTCTTCTCCCGGAACCGGTCGGCCAGCCCCCGGACCTCCACCTCGCGCTCCCGGAGCTCGAGCGACGCGCGGTTGTGGGCGTCCTGCGCCTCGGTCAGCCGCCGGCGAGCCTCCGCCAGGGCCTTCTCGCCCTCGGCCACCCGGGTGCGGGCGGCATCCAGGGCGTCGGCCACCTCCCGGGCCGAGGCCTCGGCCGTCTCCAGCTCCCGCCGCGCCACGTCCAAGAAGGCCAGCACCTGGCGCAGCTCCTCCGCCCGTTCGCCCCGCTCCCGGCGGCAGCGCTCGGCCTCCTGGGCGAGCCGTTCCCGCCTGCGGGCCACGTTGTCGAGGCTGGCCTCCAGGGTGCGGATCCGCTCCACGAGCCCTGCCCGGCGTTGGCGGTCTGCGGCCTCCTGCACCCTCTGCTGGGTCACCCGGGCGCCCAGGGTGCGGGCCCGTTCCCGGAGCTCCTCCACCTCGGCCTCCAGGGCCTCGACCCGTTCCTCGAGCTGTCGGTGCCGCTCGGCCGCCTCCAGGCGCTCCGCCTCGAGCCGCTGCCGCTCCGCCCGGAAGGTCTCCACGGCCTCGGCCAGCTCCTCCCGCTCGAAGGCCAGGCCCTCGCACCGTTCCACCAGGCGGTCCCGCCGGTCGGCCAGCCGTTCCAGGTCGCGGCCCAGGTGCACCACCTGGAGGTCCCTGCGATGGGCCTCCTCCCGTGCCGCCTCCAGCTCGGCCGCGAGGCGCTCGGCCTCCCGGTCCAGCTCCGCCACCTCGGCCTCGGCCGCCTCCAACGCCGCCCCCAGCTCCTGCACCGAGCGGCGCAGCTCCCGGATCTGCCGGTTCTTCCGCAGGAGGCCGGCCTGCTCCCCGGCCTTCGCACCGCCGGAGATCACCCCCTCGGGGGTCACGGTGTCCCCCTCCAGGGTCACCAGGGTGGCCCGCATGCCGTTCTGTCGCCACAGGGCCACGGCGTGCTCCAGGGTCTCCACCACGAACACGTCGCCCAGCAGCCCCCGGGCGAAGGCCTCGTACCCCTCGGCCACCTCCACCAGATCCAGGAGCGGCCCCAGGGAGCCGGGCGTGCCCGAGCCCGGGAACACCGGC
>JAADGT010000355.1 GCA_013152215.1 Deltaproteobacteria bacterium | reverse complement strand
TCGGAGCCGGCGTCCAGCTCGGCCCGCACCAGCTCGGCCACGCGATCCTCGTCGAACTCCAGCACGGCATCGTAGATGTCTCGGACGGCCATTGGTCTCTCCTTCGGTCAAGGGTTGGGTGGGGAGGTCCGAATCTCCTCCCACATGTCTCGAACGGTGGCTGCGAGGAGCAGCACCATCACGGCCAGAAACGGCAGGGAGCCCACGATCGAGGCGGTCTGGAGCGCATTGAGCCCCCCGGCGTACACGAGAACGGCGGCCACGGCCCCCAGGGTCGCCCCCCAGAACACGATGAGCCGGCGGCTTGCCCGCTCGGCGCCGCCCGTGGAGAAGGTGCTCACCACGTAGGTGGCCGAGTCGGCCGAGGTGATGAAGAACGAGGCGATCAGGAGGTTCGCCAGGGCGGCCAGGAGCCCGTAATGGGGCAGCTGGCGGAGGGTCCCGAACAGGGCGCTCTCCACGACGGTCTGCACCATCCTCGCGATGGCCCCGCCCTGGGCCGGGTCGAGGTGCACGGCGGTGCCGCCCAGGGCCGACGCAAAGGCGAACGAGAACAGGGCCGGCAGCACCATGACCCCGATCACGAACTCGCGCACGGTTCGGCCCCGGGAGATGCGGGCGATGAACGCGCCGACGAACGGCGCCCAGGCGACCCACCAGGCCCAGTAGAACACGGTCCACGCGCGGGTCCACTCGGGGTTCCCGAACAGGACCGTGCTCGTGGACAGCGGCACGATGTCCCGCAGGTAGTCGGCCAGGGCCCGGCCGAAGGTCGCGGCGATGGCCCGGGTGGGCCCGTAGGCCAGGAAGAACCCCAGGAGCGTGAGCATCAGGAGCACGTTCAGGTTCGACAGCAGCTTGATGCCCCGGCTCACCCCGCTCACGGCCGAGGCGATGAACAAGAGCGTGATCACGCCGATCACGGCGAGCGTGGTGCCCACCCCGTCGGGCAGGCCGGCGCTCAGGTGGAGCCCGCTCGTGATCTGGAGGGCGCCGAGCCCCAGCGAGGTCACGACCCCCATCACCGTGGCCCAGATCGCGAGCACGTCCACCACCACCCCGGGCCATCCCTCGGCCCGGCGCCGGCCGATCAGCGGAGCCAGGCACCGGGAGACGAGGGCGGGCTCGCCCTTGCGGAAGTGGAAGTAGGCGATGGCCAGCCCCACCACCACGTAGGTGCCCCAGGCGTGCACGCCCCAGTGGAAGAAGAAGATCTCGAAGGCGAGCCGGGCCGCTTCGGCGGTGCCGGCCGGCCCCGTGGGGGGCGAGGTGAAGTGGATCATGGGCTCGGCGATCGACCAGAACACGAGCCCGATGCCCATGCCGGCGGAAAACAGCATGGCGAACCAGCTCGTCCGGCTGAACTCGGGAGGCTCGTCGTCCCGGCCTAGGCGGATTCGGCCGAGGGGCGAGAGGGCCAGGGCCAGCCCGGCCCCCACGAACAGGCTCACGAGCCCCAGGTAGACCCCCCCGAGGTGTGTCGTGACGGCCTGGAGGACCCTGTTGGCCGCCCCGCCGGTGGCCTCGGGCGCCAGGGCACCGGCCAGGAGGAACGGCAGCACCAGCAGGGCCGCGCCCCAGAACACCCTGCGGTCGATCCGGGAGTCGAGCCAGCGCATCCGGGCCTCCTCACGTCCCGCGCTTGCGGGTCTCCACGTAGGCGGCCAGGTCCCGCTCCACGGCCGGGTCGATGTCGGGCTTCCGGTACCGAGCCAGGCGGTCCTCCACCGCCCGGGCGGCGCGGCGGGCCGCGTCCAGGCCGCCGGCCTGTTTCCACCCCTCGTGGCTGGCCCGGTTCGCCAGCTTGGGCAGGAAGAACTCGGTGCGGCACAGCTTGAACGTCTTGGGCTGGGTCAGGTACTGGCCGCCGATCCCCACCTGCTGGATGGTGGGCAGGTCGATCGTCTCGTCGGTCACGGTCACGGGCGAGGCGATCTTCCGGACCATGCCGCACAGCTCCTCGTCCAGCAGGAACTTCTCGAAGCTCATCGCGATGTACGACCCCAGGATGCCGGCGGAGTGGAGCACGAAGTTCACGCCGTTTCGCACCGTGGTCAGAAGGGAGAGGGCCGACTCCATGCCCGCCTGGGCGTCGGGCACGTGGCTGTCGGTCAGGGCGCCGCCGCTTCGGCAGGGCAGCCCGTAGAACCGGGCCATCTGGGCCGCGGCCGACACGAACATCGGGTACTCCGGGGCGCCGATCGAGAGCCCGCCGCTGCGCATGTCCATGGCCGACGAGGTGGAGCCGTACACGACCGGGGTGCCGGGGTTCACGAGCTGGGCCAGGGTGATGCCGGCCAGGATCTCGGCGTTCTGGAGTGCGAGCACCCCGGCCAGGGTCACCGGCCCCGAGGACCCGGCCATGATCAGGGCGGCCACGACGCAGGGCTGCCCGTACCGGGCCAGCTCGATGAGGCTCGCGGCCATCTCCTCGGAGAACTGCAGGGGGGAGAGGGAGTTGATCAGCGAGATCGTCACCGGCTTGTTTCGGATCGCCTCGGTGCCGCCCCAGATCCGGCCGGCCATCTCCAGGGTGTCCCGCGCGCCCTGCCGGGACACCGGCGCCCCCATGAACGCCTTGTCGCACAGGACGATGCTCGAAAAGAGCATGTCCAGGTGGGCGGTGTCGCTCGGCACGTCCGAGGGCTCCACCATCATGAACCCGTTCATGTCCAGGTAGGGGGAGGTCTGGATGAGCTTGCAGAACCGGTCGTAGTCCTCCAGGGTCGCCTCCCGCTGGACCCCCTCGGCCGTCGCCACGAACGGAGCGCCGTAGCCGGGGGCCAGGACGAAGTCGTCCCCGCCCACGGCCACGTCGTGCTCGGGGTTGCGGGCGTGGATCACGAACCGGCCGGGGGCGGTCTCCAGGGCGGCGCGGACGTCGGCCTCGGTGAGCCGGACCACCTTGCCGTCCACGCTCTTGCCGTGCTTCTTGAAGATCTCCAGGGCCTCGGGCTCGTTGAACGCCACCCCCGTGGTGGCCAGAAGCTCCATGGAGGCGTCGTGGAGCCGCTGGAGCTCCTCGGGTGTGAACTCGTGCATGCGGTCGTGCATGGATCGGGTCTCCTCTCGAAGATGTGGGTAGAAGCTTTAGTGCCACGCCTCGCAGAAAGGTACGCACTGCAAGAGGGTGGATCCGGGGGCTTCGACGGAGCGTGACGCCCGAGCAGCCGGGCCGCCCGGTGCAGGGGAGCGGCCGCGGCGCGTGCTCTCACGCGCCGCAGCGGACCGAGCCGAGGCGGCCCCTGCGAGGGTGTCAGCGGAGGAGGAGCCCCCGGATCCACCGCCCCCGGGCTAGCCCGCATTATTCATGAAGCCTTCTGCTGCAACCGCCGATTGCACGCCACCTCGGGGCGTGCTCGCGCCTCGGGGCTCGACGTACCGTCCAGTACGCCTGCGCCCCCGTTGCTGCGCTTGCCCCGATCTGACGCACACTCGACGGTTTCGCGACAAACGCTCATGAATAATGCGGGCTAGGCGGCGTCCTTCAGGGCGGTCTCGGCCGCGAGCTCCCTGCGGTACCGGCCAAGCCCCCGGAACGTGCCGTAGATCACGGCCAGCAGCAGGAACATCAGGGGGAACGCCGTCGCGATCGAGGCGGTCTGGATCGCCTTGAGGCTTCCGGTGCCGGCCAGCACCGCGGCCACCCCGCCCAGGGCGACGCCCCAGAAGGCCCTCAGGTTCCGGCTCGGGTTCTCGTGGCCCGACACGAACATGGCCAGGGCCATGGCGGCCGAGTTGGCGCTGGTCAGCACGAACACGCCCACGAGCACCACGAGGCCCACGGTCAGCACCTGGGTGAGGGGCAGGTGCCGGGCGATGGCGAAGATCGCGCTCTCCACGCCGTGGTCCGCGATGGTCTGGGTCACGTCCCAGTGGATGCCGGCCCCGCCGATCACGGCGTACCACAAAAAGTCGGCCAGGGTGGGCAGGATCAGGGTGGCGGCCACGGTCTGCCGGATGGTGCGGCCCTTGGAGATCCGGGCGATGAACATGGCCACGAACGGCGCCCAGCTCATCCACCAGGCCCAGTAGAACACGGTCCAGGCGCCGATCCACTTCTCGGCCGCCCCGGGCTCGGTGTAGAGGCTCAGACCCAGGAAGTTCTGGAGGTACTGGCCCAGGCTGTTGGTGAACAGGTCCATGAAGTACCGGGTGGGCCCCACCAGGAACACGAACAGCCACACCGCGATCGTGGCGTACATGCGCCAATCGGCCAGGAGCTTCACGCCCTTCTCGAGGCCCGTGTACACGGCCAGGGTGAACACGGCCGTCAGAACGCCGATGATCGCGTAGGTGCCCACGGTGCCCACGTCGAACCCGTATGCGAACTGGATGCCGCTCTTCATCTGCAGGGCCACCAGCCCGGTGGTGGTCGCCAGGCCCCCCAGGGTGGCGAACACGGCGAAGATGTCCAGCACCTTGCCCCAGACCCCGAAGATCCGGTCGCCCAGCACGTAGTAGAAGGCGCTCGAGAACCGGAACGGCAGGTCCTTGGTGTAGCAGGCGTGGGCCAGGGGGACCGTGAGCATGAGGTAGATGGCCCAGGCCGACAGCCCCCAGTGGAAGAACGACTGGGTCATGGCGTTGGCCGCGGCCTCGGGGGTCTTGGCCGCCCCACCGAAGTACGGCGGCGGGGTCATGTAGTGGTAGGCCGGCTCGGCTGGGCCCCAGAAGATGATGCCGGCCGCGATGGCCGCCCCGAACAGCATGGCGAACCAGGAGAAGTTGGAGAACTCGGGCCGGTCGTCGGGTCTTCCGAGGCGCATCTTCCCCAGATCGGTGACCAGGAGCAGGAACGACGCGACCACGAGCAGGAAGGCGGTCAGGAGGTAGAGCCACCCCCACTGGGTGGTGGTCCAGGAGAACACGGCGTTGATGGTGTCGGAGAACGACGTGGGCGCCACCACGGCCCACAGGACGAAGGCCGCGGTGACCGCGGCCGACACCCCAAAGGTGACCGGGTCGAAGGGGCG
>JAADGT010000156.1 GCA_013152215.1 Deltaproteobacteria bacterium | reverse complement strand
GCCGACGCCCTGTGGGCCCGGGCCCGGCTGGCGCGCCGCCGGGTTCCCGTGGGGTGGGCCCGGGTGACGGGGGCCAGGCTCAGGGCCCTGGGGAGCCTCGCCTACTACCTGGGGGCCCACGGGGTGCGCTACTACGGTCTCCCCATGATCCTCGCCGGGGTCCTGTGGCCCGCGGCAGGGGCCCTGGGGCTCGCGGTGCTGGCCGGGGTGGGGTGGGTGGAGCACCGCACCCGCAGGCCGGCGCTGCCGTACCCCGTGTTCCTGGCCCTGTACGCGGCCGAGAACCTGGCCTACGGCCTGGGGGTCCTGTGGGGGTGCGGGAGAAAGGGGAGCTTCTCGTCCTACCGGCCCGTGGTGTACCGTCGTATGGAGATGCCCCTCGGGTAGGGCCGCCCCGGAGAACGGCCGGGCGGATCGAGGCACCACGACCGGATGACGCATGGAGGTCGCGACATGAGCACCGATCTTGGGGACAAGAGGCAACGCCTGTACGACATCCTGAGGGAGATGGGCGGGGTGGTGGTGGGGTTCTCCGGCGGGGTGGACTCCTCGTACCTGTTCGCCGCCGCGGTGGAGGTGCTCGGGGACCGGGCCCTTGGGGTCACGGCCTGCTCCGAGACCTTCCCGGAGCGGGAGCGCCGGGAGGCCGAGACCCTGGCCCGGCGCCTGGGCGGGCGGCACCGGCTGATCGTGTCGGAGGAGCTCGACGTGCCGGGCTTCGCGGAGAACCCCAGGAACCGGTGCTACTTCTGCAAGAAGGAGCTGTTTTCCAAGCTCTGGGAGGTGGCCCGGGAAGAGGGGCTCCCCCACGTGGCCGACGGGTCCAACGTGGACGACCGGGGGGACTACCGGCCGGGGCGCCAGGCGGCCCGGGAGCTCGGGGTCCGAAGCCCCCTGGACGAGGCCGGGCTCACCAAGGGCGACATCCGGGCCCTGTCCAGGGAGATGGGGCTGCCCACCTGGGACAAGCCGGCCTTCGCGTGCCTGTCTTCCCGGTTCCCCTACGGAACCCCCATCACCCGGGAGAAGGTCTCCCAGGTGGGCCGGGCCGAGGACGCCCTGTGGCGCCTCGGGCTCCGGGTGCTCCGGGTGCGCCACCACGGGGACGTGGCCCGCATCGAGCTCGGACCGGAGGAGTTCGAGCGGGTCGTGAACGGCCTGCGCGACGAGGTGGTCCGGGCGGTCAAGGGGGCCGGGTACACCTACGTGGCCCTGGACCTCCAGGGGTACCGCACCGGCGCCATGAACGAGGTCCTGTCCGACATCGGCCCCGGGGGCGGCCCATGAGCCCGGAGAGCCTGCGTCGGCTCCTGGAGAGCCTGCGGCGCGGGGAGGTGACCACCGAGGAGGTCCTCGATCGGGTCAAGGCCATGTCCTTCGAGGACGTGGGGTTCGCCAAGATCGACCACCACCGCCGCATCCGAAACGGGTACCCGGAGGTGGTCTACGGCGAGGGGAAGACCCCGGAGCAGGTGGCCGAGATCTTCTCGCGCCTGGCCAGGGAGAACGCCAACGTGCTGTGCACCCGGGCCAGCCGCCCCACCGCCGATGCGGTGCGCGAGCGGGTTCCCGAGGCGCGTTACCACGAGCTGTGTCGGCTGGTGGAGGTGCGGCGGGAACCCGGTCAGGCGGTGGGCGGGGTGGCGGTGGCGGCCGCCGGCACGTCGGACCTGCCCGTGGCCGAGGAGGCGGCGATCTCCCTGGAGGTGTTCGGCAGCCGGGTGGAGCGGCTCTACGACGTGGGGGTGGCGGGGATCCACCGGCTGTTCGCCCACGCTGACGTCCTCCGGCGGGTGAACTGCGTGGTGGCCGTGGCGGGCATGGAGGGGGCGCTGCCGTCGGTGATCGCCGGGCTCGTGGACGTGCCCGTGATCGCGGTGCCCACCAGCGTGGGCTACGGCGCAAGCTTCGGGGGGATCACGGCGCTCCTGGCCATGCTCAACTCCTGCGCCTCGGGCATCAGCGTGGTGAACATCGACAACGGGTTCGGGGCCGCCTACCAGGCCGACATGATCAACAAGCTGGTGGCCCGAGGGGGGCGGAAGGAGGTGCGGCCGTGAAGAGGATCCTGTACCTGGACGCCGGCGCCGGGGTGAGCGGCGACATGTTCGTGGGGGCGTTGCTCGACGCCGGGGCGAGCCTCGACCTGGTGCGGGAGCACGTGGGGAGCCTGGGGGTCGAGGGCATCCGGCTCGAGGCTCGGAAGGTCACCCGGAGGGGGGTCGTGGGCACGAAGTTCCACGTCCTGGACCCGGAGACCCGCACCCCTGTGGACCAGACGCCGTCCGCCCATCCGGGGCACCACCACGGGGGCCACCACGGCCACGGGCATCACCACCACCCCCGGCGGGGGCTCCGGGAGATCCTGGCGATCATCGGGAAGGCCCCCCTCCCGGAGCCGGTGGCCCAGGACGCCGCCGGGGTGTTCCGGCTCCTGGCGGCGGCCGAGGCCCGGGTCCACGGGACGAGCCCGGACGAGGTGCACTTCCACGAGGTGGGGGCCCTGGACGCCATCGCGGACATCGTGGCCGCGTGCTCGGCGTTCCACCAGCTCGGCGTGGACGAGGCCTGGTGCTCCCCCGTGCACGTGGGGTGCGGCACCGTGCGGTGCGCCCACGGGGTGCTCCCGGTGCCGGCCCCGGCCACGGCAGAGATCCTGCGGGGCGTGCCGGTGTACTCCGACGGCACCCCCGGGGAGCTCGCCACCCCCACCGGGGCCGCGCTGGTCCGTTACTTCTGCCGGGGCTTCGGAGCCATGCCCCCCATGGAAATAGCAGGGTCGGGGTGGGGCGCGGGCTCCAGGGACTACGGGATCCCCAACATGCTTCGAGCGGTGGTTGGCATCTCGGCGGAGGGCGAGGCCGCGGCGCGGGTCGCCTGTGCCGGCTGAGAGGATCGAGGAGCGATCACGGACCCGTGGGGCGGGCCGCGGTACCAGGTTCCAGAATTCAGTGGACAGAAGACAGATCCAAAGGCCGGGCTCGGTGGCGCACATCTCCTGGAGCGCCACACGGCGCGCCAAGAGCACGCCTCCTGTCCTCTGAATCTAAAATCTGACCCTTGTCGCCCACCCGCGGCCCAGGCGTTTTCCTGCTCGGACGGAAACGCCGGCCGCGACATCTCTACCGCTGCCGCGATGAGATCTTTAGGTCTTTTTCCAGCCTCTGGTTTCTGTTTCTCGTGCTGTCGGGCCCACGAGGGGCCTGAGAAGCTCCCAGGAACCCCCGCGAAAAGGAGGGCACCATGAGCGATCGGATCGTGCGGGTGAACATGCGGACGCAGGAGATCAAGGAGGAGGCGGTACCGGAGAAGTGGAAGCTGTTCGGGGGGCGGGCGATGACCTCGGCGATCGTGGCGGAGGAGGTGGCGCCGACGTGCACGGCGCTGGGCCCGGCGAACAAACTGGTGTTTGCGCCGGGGCTGTTGGGGGGGTCGGCCGCGCCGATCTCGGGCCGGCTGTCGGTGGGGGCGAAGAGCCCCTTGACCGGCACGATCAAGGAGTCGAACGCGGGGGGCCAGGCGGGGCAGATCCTGGCGCGTCTGGGGATCCGGGCGCTCGTCATCGAGGACCAGCCGGCGGACCCGGACAAGCGCTACACCCTGGAGGTGCGCAAGGGCTCGGTGAAGCTGGTGGAGACCCCGGAGCTCAAGGGGCTGGGCAACTACGAGACCGTGGCCAAGCTGGTGGAGAGGTACGGGGAGAAGAAGGTGGGGTTCATCACCATCGGCACGGCCGGGGAGATGGGGCTGACGGCGGCGTCGGTGGCGTGCACGGACCGGGAGCTGCGGCCCACGCGCCATGCGGGCCGTGGGGGGCTGGGGGCGGTGATGGGGTCGAAGGGGCTCAAGGCGGTGTTCTTGGACGACTCGGAGACCCAGATGCGCCAGCCCCTGGACCGGGAGGCGTTTCGGGAGGCGTCGAAGAAGTTCGCGAAGGCCCTGAAGGAGCACCCGGTCACGGGGGAGGGGCTTCCGACGTACGGGACGAACGTGCTGCAGAACATCATCAACGAGGCGGGGGGTCTTCCGACGCGGAACTTCCGTGAGGGGCGGTTCGAGGGGGCGTCGAAGATCTCTGGGGAGGCGCAGCACGACGTGATCCTGGAGCGGGGGGGGAAGATCGCGCACGGGTGCCACTCGGGGTGCGTGATCCAGTGCTCCCGGATCTACATGGACAAGGACGGCAACTACAAGACGAAGGGGCCGGAGTACGAGACGATCTGGAGCTTTGGCACGGACTGCTGCATCGACGACCTGGACGCGATCGCGGAGATGGACCGGCTGGCGGACGACATCGGGCTGGACACGATCGAGATGGGGGCGACGCTGGCGGTGGCGATGGAGGCGGGGCTGGCGAAGTTTGGGGACGCCGAGGCGGCCATCGAGCTGATGAAGGAGGTGGGTCGGGGCACGCCGCTGGGGCGGATCCTGGGGTGCGGGGCGAAGGTGACGGGCCAGTGCTTCGGGGTGGCCCACGTGCCGGTGGTGAAGGGGCAGGCGATGCCGGCGTACGAGCCGCGGGCGATCCAGGGGATCGGGGTGACGTATGCGACCTCGACCATGGGGGCGGACCACACGGCGGGCTACGCGATCGCCACGAACATCCTGAAGGTGGGGGGATACGTGGACCCGCTGAAGCCGGAGGGGCAGGTGGAGCTGAGCCGGAACCTGCAGATCGCCACGGCGGCGATCGACTCGACGGGGCTGTGCCTGTTCGTGGCGTTTGCGGTGATGGACAAGCCGGAGGCGTTCGAGGCGGTGTACGAGATGATCAACGGGTTCTACGGCACGAGCCTGGGTCCGGACGACGTGACGGAGCTGGGCAAGGCGGTGCTGAGGATCGAGCGCAAGTGGAACGAGGCGGCGGGGTTCACCAAGGCGGACGATCGGCTGCCGGACTGGATGTACCGGGAGCCGCTGCCGCCCCACAACACGGTGTTCTCGGTGCCCGACGAGGAGCTCGATCAGGTGTTCAACTTCGTCGAGTAG
>JAADGT010000059.1 GCA_013152215.1 Deltaproteobacteria bacterium | reverse complement strand
CCCCAGACCCGCGCGCACCGCGGCCCGGGCCAGGGCGTGGACGGCCACCGGGCTCGACACCGCCACGAAGGCGATCACCAGCACCAACTTGAGCCCGCTCACGGTGGGGCCCTCGTGGACCGCCAGGCCCCCCAGGCACAGCATCATCCCCACACTGTCCACCTTGCCCGAGGCGTGGGTGCGGGTGAAGAAGTCGGGCAGCCGCAGCAGCCCCAGGCTCCCGACGAGCATGAACAGCACCCCCGAGCCGAACAGGATGATCGCGGCGGTCTCGCGTAGGGCGTTCACCGGCTCACCTCCTCAGAAGAGAAGTACTTCTCGATGGCCACGGCGCCCACGAAGTTCAGGATGGCGTAGCCCAAGGCGATGTCGAGGAACATCTCGATGCGACCGAAGGCATACCCAAACAGGCATGAGATCACGATGGTTTTGCTGCCGATGACCGAGGCCCCCAGGAGCCGGTCGAACACCGTGGGCCCCCGCAGCACCCGGTACAGGGGGGGCAGCAGGATCACCGCCAGGAACGCGGCCAGGGGCGTGTACAGGGACTCCACTCAGCCCTCCTCCCACCGCACGTCGTACACGGCCCGGCCGGGCTCGTCGGAGAACAAACGGGCCACCTTGGCCTGCATGGTGCCGTCCAGCAGGCCCCGGGCCGTGGCCTCGGTCAGGGCGTGGACCGTGAACTCGTCTCCGTCCACCTCCACGGTGAGGGTACCGGGGGTCAGGGTGATGGAGTTGGCGAGGAGCATCCGGGCCACGTCGTTGGGCTGGTCCGACCGGAACCGCACCATCCTGGGGCTCACGGGCAAGCGGGGGTGCAGCACGACCCCGGCCACGTGGAGCGCGGACAAGAGGATCTGGCCCAGGAGCCAGCCGCAGTAGGCCGCGAACCGGAGCACGTGGACCTCGGTCCGCCCCCGGCCGGCGGGCCGGGGGAGCCTTCGGTTTAGCCACAGCACGCAGGCCACGGACACCGCCCCGAGCCCCAGGTGGAAAGGGTCGTAGAGGCCGCTCAGGACGAGCCACAGGACCATGAGGAGCACCGCCTGGCCGACCAGGCCCAGGCGCATCCGCCGGGCGGGCTGGCGAGGACCGACCACGGACGGCACTCCTCACCGACCCCCGGCCGGGGCGGCCGCCATCTCGGCGAACCGCCGGGCGAGCCGGGCGATGCGGGGAAGCCGGCCCCTGGGCTTGTCCGACTGGTGACGCCGCAGCACCTCGGGGGCCCTGCGGGCGAGCAGGAGCACCAGGAGGTGGTCCGAGCTGCCGGGGTCGAGCACGACGCCCCAGTCATGGGTCCGAAGCTGGTGGGCCCGGAACGCCTCGAACAGGTTCCACGACTCCTGCTGGTAGTCGCCGATCAGCAGGTGCCCCTCGACCTTCTCCGGCGTGGTCAGCCCAAGCGCTCGAAGCTCCTCAAGCAGGGCCAGGGCGTGCATCTCGAAGTTGTGGGCCATGGGGAAACGCTCCCGCATTCGGGCCACGAAGTCGAATGTGTCCGTGAACTCGCCGGTCCGGCGGGCCAGCCGACGCCGGGTGGCGGCGATCAAGGCGTTCAGGACCTCGTCCCCTTTCTTGGTGAGCGCCCCGAGGGCCGAAAGGAGCTCCATCTCCTCGTCCGAGGGCGGGCCGCTGGCGGCCTTGTACACCAGGTTGTGCTCGATCTCGTTCCACACGTGGGCCAGCAGGCTGCATACCTGGATCTCGCAGCTGGTGCCTTGGAGGTTGGCGCCCCGGCCGGCGAGGTCCCGGGGAGGCAGGATCACCTGGCAGTGGATCGCGCGGTAGTGGCGTGAGGGATCGGCCTTGACCTCCACGTCCACTCCCCGGGGCCGTCGAAGGCCAGACGGATGTCCTCCACCACCTTGTCCCGGTCGGCCTCCACGTAGGTCTTGACCCGCACCCCGGCCAGGTCGCTGACCATGTCCAGCAGGTCTTCCGGGGTGCGGTCGGCCGGGGGCTCCCCGGCCAGAAGCTCCTCGAGCTTGCGCTCCAGGCTCTCGGGGCTCTTGGGCCGGGCATCCACGGCCCCCAGGATGGCGTTGGCCTCCAGGAGCCGACGGCACTTCTCGGCCACCATATCCGCCAGCTTGGCGTAACGGTCGTGCTCCCGCCGGTACCGGGCCACGGCAGCCGCGATCAGGGCCCGGGTGTCTGCCGCGGACGCGGCCCTGGCCCCCACCGGCCGACGGGGCGGCCCACACCCGCAAACCAGAGGATAGCCGTGGTCCTTGACGCGGCAAGTGCTTCCGTTTGGCGTACGGTGGTATCTCACGTGATGACCTCCCCTTGGCTGTGAGGGCCCACCCGAAGGGAGCACATCCCCCGCCGGGCCGATGGAGGAACGCCCTTGGGTTGGGTCATGGGGCTTTCTCACGGGCCCAGGAACAGCGGACGGCCGCAGCGGCGCATGAGGTGCAGCGCGGTCTCCCCGATGTGCCGACGCCGCA
This sequence comes from Deltaproteobacteria bacterium, assembly GCA_013152215.1. GTDB lineage: Bacteria > Desulfobacterota > Deferrisomatia > Deferrisomatales > Deferrisomataceae > Deferrisoma. Next base: position 4,373 of record JAADGT010000059.1, on the reverse strand, counting down.
GGAGACTCCTTGCGCCGTTTCCGGCCACCACCAGGTCCGCGTCCCAACGGCCGGCCTCCAGGAGAAGCGCTCTGCCGGGGGCCCCCGACAGGCGCCGGGTCTCGGGCTCCCGCCCGTGGGCTCGACAGTACTCGGCCGCATCGGCCAGGAGGCGCGAGCCCTCCTCCTCGGAGGAATGACACGTGACGACGCGGATCTGGACCTCTGGCCAAGGGTTGAGCTGGAGAAAGCACCTCATGGCCCTTGCCGACCCCACGGAGCCGCTGTAGGCGATCAGGGCCCGGCGGATCGGTCGGAGCTCTTCGGCCACGGCCAGGATCGGGCGCACCCCGTCCCCGATGAGCCGAGCCAGGGCCGCTTCGGAGTGCTCCGCCCCGAGCGAGCCCTCCAGGAGGCTTCGCAGGCCGAACACCGTCAGGTCGTGATAACGGGAGCGGGAGGTGATGAGGTCGTTCACGTCCCCCTCCTCTACGCCGTAGATCACCCCTGCCGCCTCGCACGCCTGGCGAAAGTCTCGAACGGCCGCTGCCACCTGCTCCCGGCGCACCCCGAAGCGGTGAGCCCGTAACCGCTCGGCATGGGCCGAGGCTCCGGCCGGCACCGGCCCCACCGAGTCCAGCTTCCGGCGGTCCAGAACCGCCAGCCCGGTCAACTCCGCTCCGTGGCGCCTGGCCAAATCCAAGGCGATTCGGATCGCCGAAGGGGTGAAACGGGTCCCCGCGAGCACGACCAGTATGCGGCGGATCATGGGTTTCTCCTTGGGAACGGGGCTCTCGCGGGCCGGCACGTCCGCCCGAAACGAGAAACGGCCGGACCCGCCCCCCAAAACGGGGGCAGATCCGGCCGTCGGGCGCCTGGGGCCTGGACCCCTTGCGCCGTTGGGCAGGACGCCATGGCGACAAAAAAAGCCGGACGAGGACCTCTCCGCCCTCCATCCGGCCTATTCCTCGACCGACTCCCCCGTGCGGGGAGCCCTCCCAGGAATCTGCTCTTTTCTTTATAGCGAACCTTCCGGGGCCGGTCAAGGGAATCCCGAACCGAGGTCGCCTTTCCGAGGAGCCGGGCCCGGGTTACCCCGGGTCCCCTTCCCCCTCCGGGCCCTCGCCCGCGGCGTCCCCGGCGAGCACCAGCACAAGAATCTTGTGTCGGCTCGGCGGGGCTGACTCGAGCACCAGGTTGACGAGCCGTCTTCCCAGCAGCCGTCGAGCAAGGGCAGCCGTCGGCTGAAAGAGCTCCCGGGCGCAGGCCTCGTGATAGTCCCGGAGGATCCTGCAACCCTCGGGCCGCAGGAACAGCGAGTCCTCCGCCGGGGCGGACGAACCGAACAGGATGGCCGTCAGGATCTCGCCGTCGAGGTGGATTTCCACCCGGTCCGGGACGATCCCCATGAGCTCCCCGTAAAGTTCGGCCAGCCCTGCGGCGAACCGGCGGCTCCGGCTCTCTTCGACTCTCGGCGCCATAGGCCCCTCCGGGTTCCCGCGACCCCAGGGGAAGTCCCGCCAGGGCCGCGGCTAGGACGACGCTCGCCCCAAGCCGAAAAAACGGCCGGACCCGACACCGCTCGTGCGGAATCGAGGTCCGGCCGTCGTGCGCCTGGGGGGTCCCCTGCGCCGTTGGGCAGGACGTTAAAGACGAAAAAAGCCGGATGCGAACCCTGGGGTCCTCCACCCGGCCCATTCCTCGACCGGCGGCCCACGGGGTGGGTCGCCCTTCCAGGAATCTGCTCCTTGAGTATCTGTACCGAATCGAGCCCCGAGCGTCAAGGCGGAAAAGCTTGGCCCTGCGGCGTCAGGTTCCCTCCGGGCGGGGCGGGGCGTCCAAAGTAAAGACGAAAATCCTCTCCCCGGTCTGCGTGCTCAGGTCGGTGTGCATGGCCATCACCCGCCTGCGGGTGACGTCCTCCACCACTGTGTACACGAGCTCCTTGGCCCCCTCGATCAGATTGGCCCGCATCTTTTTGACAAGCTCGATCCCCTCGGGGTTCTTCGCCAGGTGCTGCTCCGCCGGAGTCAGCACCCCGTTGAGACGCACCAGCACGAGGTCTCCGATCACGTGGCAGGTGGCCTCCTTGGGCCCCCGCCCCATGTACTCCTTTTCGAAGACCACGAATGCCTTGGTCAGCTCGTCCTCGATGCGGCCGTAAGGGCTGCGCGGCATCCGGCATCTCCTCCGCCCAGGGTGGCAATGCTCCCTTTTTATGCCACCGGCACGGGGAAGTCCAGTGCCCGGCCTATCGGTGGCCATGACAGCACGGACGGACGCCGCATCGGTCGGGGTAACCGCCCGGCGCTCCTTGATTTTCCTCGGGTCCGTGCGGTAGCGTTACCGGCTTCGTGCGTGGCATCGTTTTTCGAGCCGAACCGGGAGACCTCACCGATGCTCAACCAGATCCGGAAAAACGTTCGGAACCCCTACGTGCAGGCGATTCTCGGCCTCATCATCCTCGTGTTCATCTTCTTCTTTGGGTGGGGGGTGCGATCCCAGAAGGCCACGTACGTGGCCAAAGTGAACGACACCGAGATCGACCTGGCCACCTACCAGCGGGCCTACGGCAACCTGACCGATCTGTACCGGAAGGCCTACGGCGACCGGTGGAACGCCCGCATGGCCAGGGAGCTGGGGCTGGCCCGGAGAGCTCTGGACCAGTTGATCGACCAGACCCTGTTGCTGCAGGAGGCCGACCGGCGCGACATCGAGGTCACGGACGAGGAGCTGGCGGCCGCCATCCAGGCGGTGGGCGCGTTCCAGGAGGGAGGCCGGTTCAGCAAGAAACGGTACCTGCAGATCCTCGACGCGAACCGGATCACCCCCCTGGAGTACGAGGAGTCCACCCGGCGCGAGCTGCTGCTGCGCAAGGTGGAGCAGGCGATCCGCTCCCAGGCCCAGGTCACGGACGCTGAGGTGGAGGCCGAGTACCGGGACCGCAACACCAAGGCCCGCATCGCGTTCGTGGCGTTCCGGCCCGAGGCGTTCGAGGCCGACGTGAAGGTGACCGACGAGGCCCTGGCCGACTTCTACGAGGCCCAGAAGGAGCAGTACCGCATCCCGGAGCGGCGGTCCGCCCGGTACATCCTGTTCGGCCCCGAGGCGTTCGAGAAGGACGTGGAGGTGACCGACGCGGAGATCGAGCAGGAGTACAACTGGCGGGCCGGGGAGTTCACCGTGGCCGAGGCGGTGCGGGCCCGGCACATCCTGCTGAAGGTACCGCCCAACGCGGACGAGGCCAAGGAGAAGGAGGTCCGCGAGAAGATCGAGAAGCTCCGCCAGCAGATCCTGGACGGCGCGGACTTCGCGGAGCTGGCCAAGAAGTACTCGGAGGATCCGGGCTCCAAGGACCGGGGCGGGGATCTGGGCTACTTCGAGCGGGGCAAGATGGTGCCCGAGTTCGAGAAGGTAGCCTTCGAGCTGGAGCCCGGGCAGGTGAGCGAGCCGGTGAAGACCGCCTTCGGGTACCACCTGATCCTGGTGGAGGACCACCGCCAGGCCCGGCAGCAGCCCCTGGAGGAGGTACGCGACCGGATCGAGCAGGATATCCGCCGGCGAAAGGCCCTGGAGCTGGCGTTCACGGCCGCGGACAACACCCTGATGGACCTGGAGGACGGCAAGGTCACCTGGGACGAGCTGGCCAAGGAGCACGAGGTCAAGACCACCGGCCTGGTGACCAAGACCGACCGGATCCCTGGGGTGGCCAAGCCCGACGAGTTCCGGGACCTGCTGTTCTCCACCGCCCCCGACGGCCCGGGGGAGATCCTGGAGACCCCGGAGGGCACCTACCTGATCGCCGTGGCCGAGGCCAAGCCGGCCGAGATCCCCGAGCTGGAGGCCGTGCGGGAGCGGGTGGAGGCCGCGTACCGCAAGGCCCAGGCGGCCCGGCTGGCCCGGGAGAAGGCCGAGCAGTTCCTGGCCGAGGCCCGAGAGAAGGGCTGGGATGAGGCCGTGAAGGAGCGAGGCCTCACCGCCGAGACCACCCTGCCGTTCGCCAAGAAGGGCGGCGCGGTGCCCAAGATCGGATGGTCCCCGGAGCTCAAGGAGGCGGTGTTCGCCCTGGAGCCCGGCCAGGTGGCCGATGAGCCGTTCGAGGTGAACGGCGCGGTGTACGCGGTGCGGCTCGTGGAGCGAATCGAGCCCGATATGTCGGGGCTGGAGGAGGCCCGGGAGCGGATCCGCAAGGAGCTGCTGTCCAAGAAGCAGGGCGAGTACTTCGACGAGTACCTCAAAAGGCTCCGGGCCGAGGCGGAGATCGAGATCAACGAGGATCTGCTGAGGCTGTGAACGGCTGGAAAGCTAGTGTTCCGTTTCGCAAAAACGTATGCGGATTGCGTGGGTGGGGCTGGGGGCTCCGACGAAGCGCGACGGCCGAGCAGCCTGGGCCG
>JAADGT010000212.1 GCA_013152215.1 Deltaproteobacteria bacterium | reverse complement strand
GCGGGGCATGGGGCCTGCTTCCGGCCGGGCGCGAGTGCAGCATCCGATCGCCGCGCCTTCGCATGCCGTTGCCGGGGCAGGCTGTTCGGGCGGCGACAGCGGAGGGCCCTGGAATTCGACAAAGCTACGAATGTTCGGGGGGCGCGGCGAGCCAAGGAGCCGCGCCCGGCGCTCCAGCAGGCCCCATGCCCCCCGAGACCGTGAGGTGACGCCAAAGAGGCATGCCAATACTTGGAACGCTGTGGGATCACAGAGGTTTTTAAGCCTCCCAGCCTCCTAGCCTTCCAGCCTTCTAGCGGAAGTTACTGGGAAGGCGGCGGGGTCGGGGACCCGCAGGGTCGGGGGGCGGGTCAGCCCTCCGCGTCCAGGGCGGTCCGGCGATCGCCCCAGCCCAGGACCACTCGGAAGGCGCCCGGGGTCCGCGCCGGATCGGCCAAGCATCCGTCCGAGGCCGGAGCCGGCATGGGGCCGACCACCGATACGACCAGAAGGCCCGCGGCCCGGGCCAGGCGCAGGAGCTCCGCGCCCCCCACCCGCAGGGGAGCCCGGAACCAGGAGCCGTTTCCGAACCGGGCCCGTCCCAGATCGAAGGCCCGGGCGGCGAACCCCTTCAGACCCTCGCAGCCCTCGTCGCGGGGGCCCACCTGCTCCCACGCCTCGCCCACCACCTCCAGGTAGATCCCCAGCGGCTCGTCCGGCGGGGCGCCGGCATCGGCAGGGGCCGGGGACGGCACCGCGGCCGCCCCCTGGGCGAACGCCCGGTCGAGCAGACGGGCCATGGCGTCGTGGATCCGGGCGTAGGTGTCGAACTCCATGCACCCGCTGAGGATCCCGGCCACCAGGCCGGCCGTCAGCTCCCGGGCCTCCTGGGGGGCCAGGGCCTCCTCGGCCGCGGCCAGGGCCACGGCCCGGCCCAGGCCCACGAAGGTTTCGACGTCTCGGGTCACCATGGCCCTTCTCATCGGCACGCCTCTTCCAAAACTAAAACCGGCCGAACCGGCGCAGCCGGATGTTCAGGAGCAGACCACAGATCACAAAGGTGGTGATCACCGACGAGCCGCCGTAGGAGAACAGCGGCAAGGGAACCCCCACGACGGGGAGGAGGCCCAGCACCATGCCCACGTTCACGAACACGTGGAAGAAGAGGATCGAGGTCAGCCCCACGGCCAGCAGCCGGCCGAAGTCGTCCCGGGCGCGCGATGCGATGTCGAGCCCCCACAGGATCCACACGCCGTAGAGCAGGAGCACGAAGGCCGCGCCCACGAACCCCCACTCTTCGGCCAACACCGAGAAGATGAAGTCGGTGTGGCGCTCGGGCAGGAACCGCAGGTGGGCCTGGGTCCCCTGGAGGAACCCCTTGCCCAGCAGCTGGCCGGAGCCCACCGCGATCTTGGACTGGATGATGTGGTACCCGGCCCCCAGGGGATCGCGTTCCGGGTCCAGGAAGGTGAGGATCCGCTGGCGTTGGTAGTCGTGGAGGAACCCCCACGCCGCAGGAAGGCCCGCGGCCGCCGCCCCGGCGCAGGCCAAGAGCACCCCTTTGCGCACGCCCTGGAACAGGATCTGGGCGCCGGCCACCCCCACCAGGAGCACCGCGGTGCCCAGGTCCGGCTGGAGGAGCACCGTGCCGGCGGCCAGCAACACGGCCCCGGCCGGCAGGAGAAGGGGGCGCACCCCGTAGGGCGGATCGGCGGGCTCCCGGGCCAGCAGGTGGGCGGTCACGATGGCCATCGAGATCTTGGCGAACTCCGAGGGCTGGATCCGAAGCGGTCCCAGCGCGATCCACCGCTGGGCCCCCATGGTGGTGTGCCCCACCGCCAGCACCGCGCCCAGAAGCCCCAGGGTGCCCAGATAGATCCAGGGGGCCCAGGCCTCGATCTTTCGGTAGTCCACGGACACCGCCACCCCGAGGGCCAGCACCCCCAAGGCCATCCAGCGGACCTGGCGCAGGGGATACGAGGCCACGCTGCCGTCAGGGCCGTGGCTCGCGCTCCACAGCACCGTCAACCCCGCCCCGCACAGCAGGGCGAGCAGGGCCAGGAAGCCCCAGTCGATCTGCCTCCACACCGCCCCGCGGCTCACCGGGAAGCCTCCTGGGCCGCCAGCCCGGACCGCACCAGGTCCCGGTACGCCTCCACCACCCGGGCGGCCACCGGGCCGGCCGCGGATCCGCCGTGCCCGCCGTGTTCCACCAGCACCGCGAACGCGATCCGGGGATCGTCGGCCGGGGCGTAGCCCGTGAACCAGGCGTGGTCCCGGTGCTCCCAGGGGATCTGCTCGATGGGCAGGTTGCGCTCCGAGGGCAGCTTGATCACCTGGGCTGTGCCGGTCTTTCCGGCCACCGGAAACCCCTCCACATCGGCCCGGCGGGCCGTGCCGTGGGCCCCCGCCACCACCTCTCGCAGCGCCTTTCGTACCAGCGAGAGCTGGGTCAGCGAGAACGGCAGGCGGCCCACCTCCTCGGGCGGCAGGGCATGGAGGACCCGGCCCGCCGGGTCCTCGATCCGGGTCACCAGCCTGGGTCGGAAGCGGATCCCCTGGGGGTGGGCCACCGCGGCCATGGCCGCGGCCATCTGGAGCGGGGTGGTGAGCACGTACCCCTGGCCGATCGCCACCGACAGGGTTTCCCCCGCGTACCACGGTTTGCCCCGGGCCCGCCGTTTCCAGGCCCGGGTGGGCAGCAACCCCGGCCGCTCGCCCGGCAGGTCCACCCCGGTCTCCTTTCCGAGACCCAGCTCGGACGCCCACCGGGCGATCTGGTCCACCCCCAGGTCGAGGCCGAGCTGGTAGAAGTACACGTCGCAGGACTCGACGAGGGCCCGTTTCAGGTCGACCCAGCCATGGCCGGCCTTCTTCCAGCACCGGTAGTCCCGGCCGGCGAACCGATAGGCCCCCGAGCAGTAGACCCGGGTCCGGGGGGTGATCACCCCCTCGGCCAGGCCTGCCAGCGCCACCGCCACCTTGAACGTGCTGCCGGGCGGGTACTGCCCTGACACGGCCCGGTTCTGGAGGGGATGGAGCGGATCGGACACGATCTCCTTCCACCGCTGCGCCGACACCCCCCGCACCAGCTCGTTGGGATCGAGGGACGGGGAGGTGACCAGCGCCAGGATGTCGCCCGTTCGGACGTCCACCACCGCCACCGCACCCACCCGGTCGCCCAGGGCCTCGCGGGCCGCCTCCTGGAGACGCCGGTCCAGCGAGAGGACCAGATTGCGGCCGGCCTTGGCAGGGCGCTCGGCCAGCACCCGCAGCTCCCGGCCCCTCACGTCCACCTCGACCTGTTGTCCGCCGGGGGTGCCCCGCAGGGTGGCCTCCCAGGTCCGCTCCACCCCCGCCCGGCCGATCACGTCGCCCGCCGCGTACTCGGCGAAGGCGTCGCTTCCCAGCTCCCGGGCCGACACCTCCCCCACGTACCCCAACACCGGGCCGAACAGGGACCCCTGGGGGTAGTGACGCACCGGCCGGGCCCGCACCAGCATGCCCGGGAGCTCTAGGCGGTGGGCCTCGAGCCGGGCCATCTGGGCCCGGGTGATCCGGCTGAGGAACCGGGGCTCCCACCGGGCGGGACGGTTCCCCTCCAGCACCCGGCGGATCTCCGCGGACGGCATCTCCAGGATCTCCGAGACCCGCTCCAGCCACGGGCCGAGCTCGGGCTCCCCGGCCGGGACCTCCGAGGGCACCACCAGGGCCTCAAACGCGGCCCGCACGTCGGCCAGGATCTCGCCGTTGCGATCGAACATCATGCCCCGGGGCGCCGGGATCCGCTCCACCCGGATCCGGTTGTTCTCGCTGAGATACCGGTAGCGGGCCCCCTGCCAGATCTGCAGGTAGGCGAGGCGCCCCAGCAGCACGGCGAACGCCGCCCCCACGATCGCCACGCACACCACGAGCCGCGGCCGCAGCCGGCTGCGGGAGAACCGGGGACGCAGCATCAGCGGGCCACCCCGAGCCGGGCCCGGCGGGCCGTGGCCATCTCCAGCGCCAGGAAGACGAACACCACCAGGATCACGTCCCCCGGCACCTGCCGCAAAGCCACCCCCCACACGTCCGGGGCGATCGACGCGTCGGGGACGGAGAAGTGGAACAGCACGGAGGCCCCCGCCGCCTCCACCAGGGGGCCGGCGGCGGCCAGGGGAAGGAGCCACAGCGGCTGATGATCAAAGAACACGCCCCGCAGGGGACGGGCCACCCCGTACAGGAGCAGGCGCAGCGACGCCACGAACCCCAGGGGTCCGCCGGAGAGGAGGTCCACGGCCAGACCCGACGCAGCGGCCAGCGCCGGCCCGCCCCGGGGCACCCCGGTCAGCGCCAGCCACAGGGTCAGCAGCCGGGTGAGATCGGGCCTCCAAGGCTCTGGAATCACCAGCGGCAGGAGGGTCGTCTGGAGCCCCAGGGCACAGACCAGAAAACCGGTCCAGGCGAGAAATCCCCTCAAGGCGTCTCCGTCGCGGGGGCCAGGACGAGAACCTCCTCCAGCCGGCCCAGGTCCGCGCCGGGCCGCAGCTCCACCCGCTGGAACACCTCGCCGGGTTCCTGCCGCACCCGGACCACCTCCCCGAGGAGCAGGCCCTTGGGGAACACCCCGTCGAGGCCGGACGTGACCACCCGGTCTCCGGGCTCCACCTCCTCGCCCCGGGGCAGGTACAGGACCCGGCAGGTGGCGCCGAGCCCCCCTTCCACCACCACCTGGGCCCGCGTGCGCTGGATGAGGGCGTCCACCGCGCTGTTGGGGTCGGTCAACAGGAGCACCCGGCTCGAGGAGGGGCCCACCTGGAACACTCGGCCCACCACTCCTTCGGGCGTGAGCACCGGGGCGTCCAGACGGATTCCCTGCTCCTGCCCTTTATCGAGAACCGCGGTGCGCAGCCAGGGGGTGGCGCTGCGGCCCACCACCCGCGCCGCCACGGCCGGTCCCTCCAGGGCGTCCCGAAACTCCAGGATCTTCCTGAGCCGTTCGTTCTCCTGGAACACCTCCTCGACCCGGGCGAGCTCCTGCCGGAG
>JAADGT010000047.1 GCA_013152215.1 Deltaproteobacteria bacterium | reverse complement strand
GGTGGCCGCGTTCGCCGAGCAGGTGGGCGCCGCGGCCCAGACCGTGGGCGCCTCGGCCGCCTCCATCGAGAACGTGGCCGCCACCCTGCGCCGCGGCGCGGCCGAGGGCCGCTCCCTCACGGCGGCCGTGTTGGATCGGGCCGACGAGGGGCTGGTGGCCATGGAGGAGGCCCGGGCGGCCATGGACCGGATCGGCCAGGCCGTGGCCGCGGCAGTGGACCGGTTCGAACGCCTCGACGCGGGTCTGGCCCGGGTGGGCCGGGTGCTCCAGGTCATCGACGAGGTGGCCGGACGAACCAACCTGCTCTCGCTCAACGCGGCCATCATCGCCGCCCAGGCCGGCGAGAAAGGCCGCTCGTTCGGCGTGGTGGCCGGCGAGATCCGGGCCCTGGCCGAGCAGGTGAGCGTGGGCACCCGGGAGATCCGCGGCATCGTGGACGGTCTGGTGGTCAGCGGCCGCGACACGGCCGAGGCGATCGCCCGGGGGTCCGAGCGGGTGGCCGAGGGCCAGCAGCGGGTGCTTGCCACGGCTCGGGTCCTGGACGCCATCCACGAGGCGGCCCGTCTGGCCGCGGAGCACCTGACCGCCATCGAGGAGGCCGGCACCGCCCAGGCCCGTGAGGCCGAGCAGGTGGCCCGGGAGATTCTGCAGGTGATCCAGGGGGTCGAGGGCATCGTGGAGGCGGTGCGCACCCAGGAGCGCGAAGTGCACGCGGTGCACGAGCACATCGAGGCCATGGTTCGGGTGGCCCGTCAGACGGTCCGCGCCGCGGACGAGCAGACCCGTGGCACCGAGCTGATCACCCGGGGGGCCATGGAGGTGAGCCGGGTGGGCGAGGAACTGGAGGCGGGCGCCGGCCGGCTGGACGAGTCGGCCGAGGCCCTGGCGAGGAACCTGGCCGCCCTGTCGGAGCGGGCGGCCGAGGATCTGGAGCGGGCCGGGAACCTGGAGGCGGCTGGCGAGACCCTGGCCGCGACCGCCGACCAGCTGGCCCGGCAGGTGGGGGCGTACCGACTGCCCGGCAACGTGGGGCCTTCGGACGGCTAGGAGCCTGGGACGCCCAAAAGCCTCTTTCTCTCCTGGCGCTTCAAGTAGATCTGCGCCACATCATCACGCTCCGGGGGGCGCACGAGCATCCCTTCCCGTTTCTCAAGGAGGAGAGCCCCATGTCCAGAGCCCTGTCGGTCCTCGCGGTGGTCGGGCTGGCGGTCGCAGCCGCTGCGCCCCGCGCCCACGCCATTCCCGCGTTCAGCCGGGCCTACAAGACCGAGTGCGCCACCTGCCACACGGTGATCCCCCATCGCAACGCCTTTGGCGAGGCGTTTCGCCGCAACGGGTACGTGTGGCCCGTGGCCGAGGCCAGGAAGCCCGCGGGCCGCATCGAGGCCCTGTGGAGGTCCGGGGCCCTCGAGACCCTGCCCGTCTCCCTGCTGGGCATGCACGACGCACGCTACGACCGCGAGGCCGAGACCGGGGACAATCTGGACCTGGAGCCCCACGAGTTCGAGCTCATGGCCGGGGGGAGCCTCCGCAGCCTCATGAGCTTCTGGATGGAGTACCGGCTGGAGGAGGTGGAGGACAACGAGCGCGAGGGCACCGAGATGGAGGAGGCGTTCGTGATGTTTCGCCGGGTGCTCGGCACCCCGGTCAACGTGAAGTACGGCCTCTTCCGACCCGACCTCACCCTGTGGAAGCACAACGACCGCCTCACCGCGGCCACCTGGGCGACCCTGGACCGGATCCACGGCGAAAAGCTCAAGGAGGCCCGGGACGGGCTGGAGGTGAACGGGGTGTTCGGGGGCCGGCTCTTCGCGGCCTTCGGCGCGGTGGACCGGGAGGAACAGGACGGGTACGAGTTCTACGGCCACCTCGTCTACAGGTTCGGGGGCACCGATCTCGACGGCAACGAACCCGAGATCGACCTGGAGGCGGACCCGAGCGTCTGGGACGACCTGGCCGTGACCCTGAGCGCGTACGCATACCTCGGCCGGCGAGGCGACGCAGATTCCCAGCGCTGGTCCCGCATCGGCGCCGAGGCCGAGGTTCTATACAAGGGGTTCACCCTGCTGGTGTCCGGGCTCAAGGGCACGGACGAGGTCACGAGCGCGGACGACGCCGACACCTGGGTGTACGCGGCCGAGGCCCAGTACGTGTGCCGGGGCAAGTACTTTGCCCTGGCCCGGTACGAGTACAAGGACGAGGAGGGGGACGGGGAGGGCGTGACCCAGCGGCTCATCCCCGCCCTGGGCTGGACCCCGGTTCCCAGCGTTCGACTGAGCCTGGAGCACCGCTGGGAGAAGGCGGCCCCCGAGGTGGACAACACGACCCTGATGCGGCTTCTGTACAGCTTCTAGCAGGGAGCCCCCCCATGACCCGCAAGGTCGTCTTGATCGCGTTCCTGTGCGGCCTTCCGGCGGCGGCCCTGGCCGGGCTCACCGTGCTCGGCCAGGGCGACGCCCGCCGGTTCGACCCCTCGGGGTTCCCCCCCGACATGCAGAAGCGCTACGCCCTCATGGAGGTCAAGTGCGCCAACCCGGCCGAGGGCTGCCACAGCCTGGGCCGGGTGGTGGAGGCCGTGACCACGGGCATCGCCCCCATCTCCCACACCCCCTTCGACAAGAAGGCGGCCAAGATGTACGGCATCAAGATGATGCGCAAGCCCGACTCGGGCATCGATAAGAAGACGGCTCGGGAGCTCGTCCGGCTCCTCTACTTCCTGCTGGACGAGGCGCGCGCTCCGTGACCCGCCGACGGGAACGGGGGCTCGGCCCGCTCACGTGCTCCAGTCCGCCTCGACCGCGGCCCGCAGGGCCTCTCCCGCGCCCGGGTCGGCCGCGAGCACCTCGGCCCACGACGGGATCGGAGGGGTCCCCCCCGGGTCCTCGCGGAACGCCTCGGCCGCCCCGGCCAGGGCCTGCGAAAACGTCTCGACCAGCCCCAGCTCGCCCCCGAGATCGTGGCCCAGGCCGTTGGCCGCGGCCAGGTGGCTGAAGCGCCGCACCGCCTCCCGGGCCTCCCTTCGGTACGCCACCGGCAGGGTCTGCAGCAGATCCCGGTCGAGCGCCGCCCCCTCCTCGAGCAGGGCCCGGAACAGGGTCAAGGCGATCTCCCGGGCCATCCGCACCAGCCCCCGGGGTTCCCCCGCCCCCTCTCCCGTGGCCTGGTGCTTGTGGTCGTAGGCCACGGCCAGATCCACCTGGCACACGGCCCGGGGGCCGCAGATCCGCCAGGCCTCGACCAGGGTGCCGATCTCCAGGCCCCAGTCGGCCGGGATCCGGGCCTCCCGGGCCAGCCGGGCTCCCATGGCGAACTCCCCGGCCAGGGGGTACCGGAACGAGGCCAGGTAACCGAGCAGCGGGTGGGGTCCGAGGCACCGCGCCAGGGCCTCGAGCACCGGCCCCACGAACAGGCGGCACACCCGCCCGTGGAGCCGATCGGTGACCCGCGCGTAGTACCCCTTGGCGAACCCGTACCCCAGGCCGGGGTGCACCACCGGCAGCACGAGCCGGTCGAGCAGCTCCCGCTCGTAGGTCACGATGTCGGTGTCGTGCAGCGCGATCGCGGCCGGCGGCCGGTCGGAGGCCAGCAGGTACCCGTAGGCCATCCAGGCGGCCAGGCCCTTGCCCGGCTCCCCCAAAGCGAACCCCGCCGCCCGGATCCGGTCCTTCACCGCCGAGATCCTCGGCCCGTCGTTCCACACCACCCGCACCCGGCCCGGCAGCCGGCCGAACACCTCCCGAGCATGCCGAAACTCGGCCTCGCCCGCGACCCCCAGGGTGACCACGGTCTCGAGCAGGTACCCCACCGACGCCAGCCGGTCCAGGATGCGGGGCAGGGCCGGGCCGGCCAGCTCGGAGTACAGGCACGGCAGCACGAGCGCCAGCGGTGCCTCGGCCACGGCCTCCCCCACCCGCCGCTCCCATTCGGCCGGGTCGTGGTCCGTGAGCGCCTGGATCGTGGTGATGGGCCCGGTCTGGGCAAAATCGGCCATGTCGAGCTCCTCCAGGGATACGTTGGGACGTTAGGAGGCTAGGACGTTGGGACGGGAGACGGCCTCCCAGCCTCCTAGCCTCCCAGCCTCCTAGCCAGTACACTACCGCCCCACTTTACCGCACGGAGGACCGAGATGTCCCTACTCTTGTCCGAGGAGACGGCCGGGCTGTTCGTACGGCTCCTGGAGATCGTGGAACGGCTGCGGGGGCCGGACGGGTGCCCCTGGGACCGGGAGCAGACCCCGGCCACCATCGCCCCCTACCTGGTGGAGGAGGCCTACGAGGTCCAAGAGGCCGTGGAGCGGGGCGACCCGGCCGAGCTGCGCGAGGAGCTCGGCGACGTGCTGCTGGAGGTGGCGCTCCTGGCCCAGATGGCCCGGGAGCAGGGGGCGTTCACCGTGGCCGACAGCCTGCGGGACATCTGCGACAAGCTGGTTCGGCGCCACCCCCACGTGTTCGGCGACGCCCGGGCCGACACCCCGGACGAGGTGGCCGTTTCGTGGGCCCAGATCAAGGCCCGGGAGAAGGAGGGCCGGGGCGTGGTCGAAGGGGTGCCCCGCCGGCTGCCCGCGCTGCACCGGGCCCGACGGGTCTCGGAGAAGGCGGCGGGGGTGGGATTCGACTGGGACCGAGCCGAGGCGGTGCTCGAAAAGGTGGACGAGGAGCTCTCCGAGCTGCGCGCGGCCGTGGCCCGGGGCGACAGGGAGGAGGCGGCCGAGGAGCTGGGAGACCTCCTGTTCGCCCTGGTCAACCTGGGGCGGCACCTGGGGGTGGACGCGGAGCGGGCCCTGCACGGCACGGTGGAGAAGTTCCTGCGGCGGTTCGCCCGGATCGAGGCGGTCCTGGCCGGCCGGGGCCTCCGGCCCGATCAGGTCGGCCCCGAGGAGCTCGAGGTCCTGTGGCAGGCGGCAAAGAGGGGCTCACCCCCGGCCGAGACGCCGGCCCACCACGGCGAGCACTCGCCCGACCTCCCGGGCCCCGAGCGCCCGGGCGAGCCCGGTGTACAGCACCGCCCCGGCGGCCACGAGCCCCAGGA
>JAADGT010000115.1 GCA_013152215.1 Deltaproteobacteria bacterium | reverse complement strand
TCGAGCCGGCGCGCCAGATCCGCGCGGGCAGCCAGGTCGAGACCCGAGAACGGATCCGCCTGCGGCCCCGCCACGGGTGCGGCGGCGCCGGACCCCACCACGGCCGGTTCCGACTCGGGCCGGAGCCGTGCCACCTCCCGGGCCAGAGCCTCCAGGGTCGAGGGGTCGGGCCCGGTCTGGTGGGCGTAAACCTCGTGTCCTCCCTCGACCACCCGGATGCCGGCCCCGTGCCGAACGCCGGCACGGGCCTCCTCCACCCGCCCCGCCTCCAGGACCACGGTGGCGCTGCGGGCCTTCTCCCAGTACACTTCCGCCAGTTCTCCGCCCCGGCGGAGGGCCAGTCGGAGCACCCGGTCGGCGTCGAAGGGGGCCCTCACGCCGGGCCTCCGGGATCGAGGGTCCCCCGCCCGACCACCCTCAGGGGCACCTCCTCGGCCAGGGCCTCCAGCACCCGATCCAGCTCGTCGGCACGGTCCTCGGTGCTGAGGAGCCGGACCCGGCCGGAGGGGTCCTCCACCGTGGACGCGAGGCACAGACCGTCGTAAGCGTCGAGGGTATAGCGCACGAAGTAGATGTGGGCGTGGGGGACCCGGCACTCCACCCAGATCTCCCGGGGAACCTCGGCCATGACACCTCCTTTCGATGCCGGTAGCATAGCCGATCCGCCCGGCCACGGGAACCGACCGCGCGCCGCTCTCCAACAGCCCCCATGCTCCCGAACCGTGATGCCGTGGCGCGGTTCCTACTTGAGCGCTGGGAGGTGAAAGAGGTTTTTGCCCTCCTGGCCTCCCGGCTTTCTAGCATCCCAGCGGGCCGAAGGCCCGACCAACGACCGCAGTTACTGCTGGAGTGACCCGATGCGTACGACCGACCTTCCCCGATGGGACCTGACCCACCTGTACGCCGGCCTGGACGACCCCGCCCTGGAGGCGGACATCGAGGCCATCGAGCCCGCTGCCCTGCGTTTCCGGGAGGCCTGGAGGGGCAGGGTGGGGGAGGCCGGCGCCCCTGGCCTGGCCCGGGCGGTCCAGGAGTACGAGGCCGCGATGGGGGCCCCCCTCCGGCCGTATGCGTTTGCACACCTGCGGTTCGCGAGCGACTCCTCCGACTCCCGTAGCGTGGCCCTGCTCCAGAAGGTCAAGGAGGCGGCCACCCGAGCCCACCGGCACACGGTGTTCTTCGATCTCGAGCTCGACCGGATCGACGACCCTGCGTTCGAGAGGGCCCTGGCCCACCCCGAGCTGGCGCGGTACCGCCACTACCTGGCCCACTCCCGGGCCTTCCGTCCCCATCGGCTCTCAGAGGCCGAGGAGGAGATCCTGACGTTGAAGGACCTCGTGGGCCGCTCGGCGTTCGTGCAGCTCTACGACCAGCTCACCTCGTCGTTCCGGTACCGGTTCGAGCTGGACGGCGAGGAGCGGGAGATGACCGGGCCGGAGCTCCTGGCCCTGCTCAAGCATCCCGATCGGGGGGTGCGACGGCGGGCTTACGAGACCTATCTGGGCGCCTACGAGGCCCAGCGGGTGACCCTGACCTCGGTCTGGAACGCCCTGGTCCTCGACCACCGCCAGACCCTCGAGCTGCGGCGGTATCAGGACCCCATGGAACCCGTACACCTCCGCAACGAGCTCACCCCGAGGGCGGTCGAGACCCTGATGGAGGTGACCCGGGCCCACTACGACCTGGCCCGGCGGTACTACCGGTGGAAGGCGGGGATGCTCGGAGTGGACCGGCTGTGGAGCACCGACCTGGTGGCGCCGTTGCCCGGCCCCGAGCCCGAGGTGGTGCCGTTCGACCGGGCCCGGGCCTGGGTGCTGGAGGCCTACGCGGAGTTCGCGGACGAGTTCGAGGAGATCGCTCGGCGGTTCTTCGACGAGGGGCGCATCGACGCCGCGCCCCGGCCCGGCAAGGCGGGGGGGGCGTTCTGCATGGGCGTCGCGCCCGATCTGCCGGTGTACGTGCTCATGAACTACACCGGCAAGCTCCGGGATGCGGCCACCTTGGCCCATGAGCTGGGTCACGGCATCCACTTCACCCTGGCCCGGACCCAGCCGCTCCTGGAGTACTCCCCGGTGCTTCCCATGGCCGAGACCGCCAGCGTGTTCGGGGAGCTGCTGCTGGCCCGCCGCCTCGAGGCCGAGGGCCTGGACCCGGTGCTGCGGCGCAACCTCCTGGCCGAGCGGGTGGAGGACGTGATCGCCACCACCTTCCGCCAGAACCTCTACGTGGAGTTCGAGTACCGGGCCCACAGGCAGGGGGGGTACCTGTCGGACAAGCGGCTGTGCGAGCTGTGGCTCGGGGCCTTGGAGGAGGCCTACGGCGACGCCGTGGAGCAGGTGCCGGCCGCGCGATGGGCGTGGAGCGCCATCCCCCACTTCGTGCACACCCGGTTCTACTGCTACGCCTACGTGTTCGGCGAGCTGCTGGTGTTGGCCCTGTACCGCCGTTACCAGGAGGAGGGGGCGGCGTTCGTGCCGAAGCTCCGGGAGCTGCTGGCCGCGGGCGGGAGTCGATCGCCGGGTGATCTGGTGGCCGGCCTGGGGTACGACCTGGAGGACCCTGGGTTCTGGGCGGGCGGGTACGAGGTCCTGGAGGCGATGATCTCGGCCCTGGAGGACGGCGGAGGGCGCTGAGCCCCCAGGGGTCGGACGGTGCGCGGGCCGGGCCCGCCCCCTGTCACGGCCCAAGCCCCACCGGGCCTCCGAACGCCTCGGCAGCCTCGGCGAGGAGCTCGGGCTCCCGGCCCCGGTACTTGGGGGAGAAGTGGAAGATGCGAAGCTCCCCCACCCCGGCCCGGCGGGCGAGCTCTCCGGCCTGGGCGGCGGTGAGGTGGTAGCGTTCCCGAGCCCGTCGGGCGTCCTCCTCGAGGAACGCGGCCTCGCAGTAGAGGAGGTGGGCGTCCCGGGCCAGGGCCACGGCCCGGGAAAGGCCGGGCTCGGCCCATAGGCAGTCGGCCACGTAGGCCAGCCTCTGGCCCCGGGTGAGCCGGATCACGCCGTGCTCCAGGAGCTCGCCCACGGGGACGGTCCGGCCGCCCGGGAGCCGCACTTCGTGGTCGGGGCCGCTGCCGGCCTGGACCGCCCGCTTGACCGGCCTGAGCCAGGGCCCTGGTTCGAGCCCGAGCCGGTCCAGGGCGTCCCGGGCCACGTTCACGTGGACCGGCTCCTCCATGCGGAACGCGAGGCAAGGTACCTGATGGTCCAGCTCGGCGGCCACGACCCGAAAGGCGGTCTCGGCGTGCACGACCCGAAGGCCGGGCTCCACCTCGGCCAGGTCCACGGCTCCCTGGTCCTGGCGGGGGAACCCCTCCCGGCAGGGAAACGTCCACAACCGCCCCCGGCCGTTTTCCCACTCCAGGACCTCCAGCCGGAACGCCTGATCGTAGGTGTGCACCAGGTTCCAGGTGTACCCCCGGAGCTTTCCCTCCACCCGCTCCGCGATGCCAGGGGGGCCCACCACCCGGAACACCCGTTCCCTGCCGAGACTGTAGCGGATGACCGTGTCCAGCCCGCAGAAGTGGTCCATGTGGGCGTGGGTCACGAAGGCGTGGGTGGCCTTGAGCACGGGCCGGGCGGGCAGGCCGTGGAGATCCCCCAGGTCCAGGAACAGGTTGCGGCCGTGGCCCAGCAGCCGAACCAGGACCACGGGATCGCCGAACGGGCCGTTCACGAGCCGGGGGTGGAAGGTGGGGCGCACGGGGTCCTTCGCTCCAGCCGCCGGGGGCCCACGGCCGCGGTGAGGGCGCCGGTGGGGCAGGCCTGGGTGGCGCAGGTGAGGCAACGCAGGCACGCGGCTCGGTCGGGCTCCCGGCGGGGGTCGAGACCGACCCGGCAGGCCTCGACGCAGCGGCCGCACTCGATGCAGCGATCCGGGTCGTGGTCCACCCGGAGCAGGCTCCAGCGGTTGAGCATCCCGTAGATGGCTCCCAAGGGGCACAGGGTGCGGCAGTAGGGTCGGTAGGCCACCACGGCCCACCCCACGACCCCCACGAGAAGCCCGATCTTGATCCACAGCCACAGCCCGATCTGCTCCTGGAGTGCCGGCATCAGGAAGAACAATCCGCCGGCCTCCAGGGTTCCGGCGGGGCAGATCGCCCGGCAGAACCAGGGTTCGCCGTACCCCAGGGGGCCGGTGAGGAACAGGGGAAGGCCCACGGCGAACACGGCCAGCACGGCGTAGCGCAGCCCGCCGAGGATTCTCGGCACCCGGAACTTGGGGGAGGGGATCCGGTGAAGCCCTTCCTGGAGGAACCCGAACGGGCACAGCCAGCCGCACGCGGCCCGCCCGCCCAGGAGCCCGACGGCCGCCAGGAACCCGAACACATAGAACCCCAGCCGGTAGGTTCCCCACCGCAGGGCGGGGCGCCATCCGGCCAAAAAGTGCTGGAGCGTGCCCAGGGGGCAGGCGAGCACGGCAGCCGGGCAGGAGTAGCAGTTGAGACCGGGGGTGCAGAACTTCTTGAGGGGACCCTGGTAGATGGTACGGGTCCAGGGGAACGCCCAGTAGGCGTTCTGAAGGAGCGCCGACGCGGCCTGGACCCACTGGCGCATCGCCTCAGCCGATCCCCATGCAGGACAGGCACACGGTGGCGGCGTTCATGAGCACCTGGGTGGCCTCGCCCAGGTACCACCCCAGGGCCACCGCCGCCCCTGCCAATCCCAAGCCGGTCCACCACATCCAGCGCATGGCACGCTCCTTCCCACAGAGCGGCATTCTACCAGAATCCGCCCCATTCCCCCAAACCTACCTGGTTTCGCCGGGTGCGTTCGTGTCCGGATCAGACGACGGAGACGGGGTACCCGGCCGGCAGGGCCGCCCCTTCCGTGGCCCGTCGGCTCAGGCCCGCTTCGCCCGAATCAAGGCTCGGGCCAGGGGAGGGAACTCTTCGAGGAGCTCGATCCGGGTCTCCGAGAAACCGGCCCGCAGGAGCCGTTCGTGCCAGCAAGCCGGCAGCTCGGCCCCGGCCACGCACCAGGCCCAGGCCTCGGGCTGCTCGCGCACCTCCGGTGGGATCTCCTCCACCGCCACCAGGTCGGCCACCAGCACGCACCCCCCCGGGGCCAGGATGCGCCTCGTCTCGCGGAGGAGTTCGTCCCTGTCGGGGACCAGGTTCGCAGCG
>JAADGT010000339.1 GCA_013152215.1 Deltaproteobacteria bacterium | reverse complement strand
AGTGCCCCCGTCTCGGCGGCCGCAGCCCCGGCCACGCACCAACCGATCACCCAGGCGGCCCGCCACCCGAACGCGTACACCCCCCACGCCGCCGCCGGGGTCAGCGCCGCCACCACCTGCCACATGATCCGGGCGGTGGTGTCGCCCTGGAACACGTGGGGGGACGAGCTCAAGACGAAGGTCGGACGGTTCGCTTCGCTCACGGGTGTCCTTTCGAGGCTAGAAGGCTGGGAAGCTAGAAGGCTAGAAGGCTCAAAAACTCCCCCTGACCCCGTCAGCCCCCCTTGCGACGCCGGGCCATGACGCGGCCCTTGGCGTACCGGATCGCCTGCACGAGCGGGATCGCCGCCGGGCACACGAACGAGCACGACCCGCACTCGATGCAGTCCAAGGCGTTCCACTCGTCCGCCTCGGCCACCATCTCGTGGGCGATCAGCGTGCGCAGGGTGGTGGGCGCGAGCCCCATGGGGCAGGCGTCCACGCACCGGCCGCACCGGATGCACGGCCCCTCCGGGGCGGTGCGCACCCGGTCCCGGGGCAGCAGGAGCACCCCCGAGGTGCCCTTGACCGCCGGCACGTCCGGGTCGTGGTGGGCGATGCCCATCATCGGTCCGCCCAGGATCAGCTTGCCCGGCTCGCCCCGCAGGCCGCCGGCCAGCTCGATCAGGTGCCGCACCGGCGTGCCGATGCGCACCCTCAGGTTCCGGGGTTCGGCCACGCCCTCACCGGTCACGGTGGTGATCCGCTCCACCAGGGGGCGGCCGGCCGACACCGCGTCCCAGATGGCGGCCGCGGTGCCCACGTTCTGCACCACCGCGCCCACGGCCATGGGGAGCTGGCCCGAAGGCACCTCGCGGCCGGTGACCGCCTTGATGAGCTGCTTCTCCGCGCCCTGGGGGTACTTGACCGCCAGCGGCACCACCTCGGCGAACCCTTGCTCCCGGGCCTTCCGGCCGAGCAGCTCGATGGCGTCGGGCTTGTTCTCCTCGATGCCGATGTAGCCCTTGTCCAGCCCGAACACCGACAGGATCACCCGCAGCCCCGCCAGGATCCGGTCGGGCTCCTCCAGCATCAGCCGGTGGTCCGCCGTGAGATAGGGCTCGCACTCCACCCCGTTGAGGATCACCGTGTCGATCTTCACCTCGGGCGGGGGCGAGAGCTTCACGTGGGTCGGGAACGTGGCCCCGCCCATGCCCACGATGCCGGCGGCCTGGATCCGCTGCCGGATCTCGTCGGGGTCGGCCCCGTGGGGATCGGCCAGGGGCTCCAGGTCGTCGGCCCACCGGTCCTCGCCGTCGGGCTCGATGACCACCGCAGGCTGGGGAGGCCCCAGGGGATGGGGGGCCGGCTCCACCCGGAGCACCTTGCCCGAGGTGGGCGCGTGCACCGGCACCGACACGAACCCCACGGCCTCGCCGATCGCCTGACCGGCCAGGACCCTGTCCCCTTTCTTCACCACCGGCCGGGCCGGCGCGCCGATGTGCTGGCTCAGGGGCACCACCAGCAGGTCCGGCAACGGGGCCGGCTCCACCGGCTTGGCCGCCGTTAAATGCTTCTGGTCCGGCGGATGCACGCCGCCCAACGGGAACGAGCGGGCCGCCATCACGCCGCCTCCCCCTGCCCCCGCACCAGGGGCTCACCCTCATGGATCGCGTTCACCGGGCAGGCCTCCGTGCACTGGGAGCAGGCGATGCACTTCTCGGGGTCCACGCGGTGGGGCTGCTTGCGCTCCCCCCCGATCGCGTCCACCGGGCAGACCTTGGCGCACTTGGTGCATCCGATGCAGGCGTCCTCGTCGATCCGGGCCCGGTAGCGCACCTCCACCAGGTCGTCGATGGTCGAGGTGGGGCACACGGTGGCACACAGTCCGCACGAGGTGCACTTCTCCGGGTCGATCCGGGCCAGGTCCCGGTCCATCGAGATGGCCCCGAAGGGGCAGGTCTTCTCGCACCGGCGGCACCCGATGCACCCCACCGAGCACACGGCCTTGACCGCCTTGCCCCGGTGGGGGTTCGTGCACCGGATGTACACCAGCCGGTCGGCCGGAACGAGATCGATGATCCGCTTCGGGCACGCCTCGACGCAGGCGCCGCACCCGGTGCACTTCTCGCGATCCACGTGGGCCAGCCGGTCGGGCCCCACATGGATCGCGTCGAAGGGGCAGGCCCGCTCGCAGCTCCCCAGCCCCATGCAGCCGTAGGGGCACTGCTTGGGCCCCCCGCCCACCAGGGTCGCCGCCCGGCAGTCCGGGATGCCCGCGTACCGGCCCCGGTCGGGGGCCACGTCCGGGGAGCCCTTGCAGTGGACCACGGCCACCCGCTGCACCGTCTCGCCCGCGTCCACCCCCAGGATCCCGGCCACCGCCTGGGCCACGTCGGGGCCGCCCGGGATGCAGGCGGTGGGCGCCGCCTTACCCTCTGCCAACGCCTGGGCCAGGGCCGAGCATCCCGCGTAGCCGCAGGCCCCGCAGTTCACCCCCGGCAGGACGCCCTCGAGCTGCTCCACCCGGGGGTCCACCTCGACCCGGAACCGCAGGCTCGCCACCGCCAGCCCCAGGGCGGCCAACAGCCCCAGCAGCCCCAGCACACCGACCGCGGGAATCACGGCGCCCTCACTGCTTCACCAGGCCGGCGAACCCCAGGAACGCCAGGGAGAGAAGGCCCGCGGTCACCAGGGCCACGGCCGTGCCCTGGAACGCCTTGGGCACGTCGGCCACCGCGATCCGCTCGCGCATGCCGGAGAAGAGGACCAGGGCCAGGCCGAACCCCAGGGACGCGCCCACGCTGAACACCACGGTCTCCAGGAAGCCGTGGCCCTTCTGCACGTTGAGCACGGCCAGGCCCAGCACGGCGCAGTTGGTGGTGATCAGGGGAAGAAAGATGCCCAGTGCCTGGTGGAGCGCCGGGCTCGCGTACTGGACCACCATCTCCACCAACTGCACCAGGGCGGCGATGACCAGGATGAAGGCGATGGTCTGGAGGTACTCGAGGCCCAGGGGGACGAGGACCAGGGTCTGGAGGAACCAGGTGACCACGCCCGCCACGGTCATGACGAACAGGACCGCCAGGCTCATGCCCACCGCGGTTTCGGTACGCTTGGACACCCCGAGGAAGGGGCAGATCCCCAGGAACCGCGCCAAAACGAAATTGTTCACGAGCACGGCGCTGAGGAAGAGCAGTCCCAGTGCTGCCATCGGCCCACCTTTTTCAGCAAACCAAACGAAACGACAACGAAATCGAACAGTACCGGCCCCTCCCCCGGAGGGCGAGCGGACGGCAGCGTATGAAAATGATCACAAGCTTGTCAAGAACCTCGGGTCTCCCTCGCCCGCCACCACCGGTACAGCCTTTCCCCCGAACCGAACCGTCCCTCCAAGACGGCATGCCATTCATGCAACCTTCGTTCCAGCCCAGACACCACCCCCTCAGCCTCGGCCGGCTCCCCGAACACGACGGCGGCGAACACCCGGCGTGTGCCGGCGAAGTCGTCGGTGTCGCCCGCGGGCTCCGGCAGGCCCAACGCCTCGGCCAGGGCCCGGGCCGGCCCCGAGCACAGGAACGCGAAACAAAGGGGGGCCCTCCAGGGCCCCAACACGCATCCGTTCGGGGAGAGGTATGCGCACCCCACCCCCGTGGCTATCCGGCCGGTCCGGCGCTCGCGGATCCGGAACCTCGGGGGCAGGGGACGGCGCGGGCACAGGTGCCGCCGGGCGCCCTCCAGGGCCGTGACCATCTCAGGGGGAAACCGGCCCTCGTCACCGAGGCCTGGAATCCAGTACCCGTCGGCCACCCCCGCCTGACAGCACCCCGCAAACACTCCCTCCAACACCTCGACGTCCGCGGCCGGAAGGCGCGGATGGGTCAGCCGTGTCACCTCGACGCAACGGGCGCAAAACGCCGAGGCCCAATCCGAGAAGAACCTCTGGAGGGCCCGGCCCGCCCGTTCGTAGGCCCGGACGCGCAATCCGACCGACGCCCTCATCCCCCGAGCCGCGCCACCACCTTTCGGAACTCCTCGCTCTGGGCCAGCGCCCGGAAGGTGTCCATCAAGGCCTCCCGAAAGGCGGCCTCCGCCCGGCGGGCCGTGTTGCCGGGGGACTTCACCTGGTTCTCGGCCTCCACCTTGACCTTGGAGAGCACGTTGCCTCCCCGATCCACGAACGACACGGCGTAGGCCACCCGCACCCGGATCTCGTCCATCACCGTGCCCGGCACCTCCTCCAGGGAGAACTCCCGCAGCTCCAGGTCCAGGTAGATGCGGGCCTTGCCCTGGGACGAGGCCTCCAAGCCCCGGTGGAGCAGGTATCGACGCAGCTCCTGGGCCACGTAGGCCGCGGGGTCGGCTTCCAGGAAGGCGTCCTGGGGGGTCTTTTCGAACCGGGTGTACAGCACCCCCACCCGCTGCCCGGCCCGCTCCGGCGGCCGGGCGTCCCGGACCTGCCGGACCCAGAGCGACCATGCGGCCGGGGTGTCGCTCCACCCCGGCTGGGCCTCCATCGGCACCGGCCCGGGATCGAGGATCACCGCCTTGGGGGCGCAGGCCCAAAGCGAGAAAAGGCCCAGGATCACGACGATTCGAACCAGCGCTCGGCTCATGGGGACCTCCTTTTGGGGCCTTCGGCCCGCTGGAAAGCTGGAACGCTAGAAAGCTGGGAGGCTAGGAGGCCGAAAACCCTCTCTGGCTCCCAGCGGTTTCGGGTAACTTCGGTTCTCGGTCGTTGGTCGTCAGTCGTTGGTCGCAAGGCCGTAGATATTTAGGTCGTCGGTCTACGGTCTGGGGGGTCGGTCCGCGGTCTACGGTCGCCGGGCCGGGGCGCCATGGTAGCCCAGGCTCGTGGGGAACGGAAGCGGGGGCTACAGGCCAGAAACCAGAAACTAGAGACTAGAAACTAGAGAATTTGGGACCTCGGATCCATTACCAGGCCCTTTGCCCCCGAGCCTTGGCGCGGTTCGAGAGCCTCCCAGCCTCCCAGCGTCCCAGCGGAAGTCACTGGGAAGCCCCATCAGGCCCTGTACAGGGCCGGGCAACGAGGAAAGGTAACGCTTGGTGGTCCTGGGGCCATCGGCGGCGGCGGGGCATGGGGCCTGCTTCCGGCCGGGCGCGAGTGCAGCATCCGATCGCCGCGCCTTCGCATGCCGT
>JAADGT010000177.1 GCA_013152215.1 Deltaproteobacteria bacterium | reverse complement strand
TGATCTCCCACCTGTTCCGGGACATCGCCGCCGGCAAGCCCGGCACCATCACCCATGTGGGGCTGCAGACCTTTGTGGATCCCCGCCTGGACGGAGGCAAGGTGAACGCCCGGACCACCGAGGATCTGGTGGAGGTGGTGGAGCTCGGAGGCCGAGAGTGGCTGTGGTACAAGGCGTTTCCGGTGCACGTGGGGCTGATCCGAGCCACGTCGGCCGACCCGAGGGGCAACCTGTCCTACGAGAAGGAAGCCGCGGTTCTCGAGAACCTGGCCATCGCCCAGGCGGTCCGGAACTCGGGGGGGATCGTGATCGCCCAGGTGGAGAGGGTGGTCCAGGCCGGAACCTTGAGGCCCAAGGACGTGCGGGTGCCGGGGGTGTTCGTGGACTACGTGGTGGTGGCCCCCCCCGAGCACCACATGCAGACCTTTGCCGCTGCCTACGACCCGAGCTTCTCGGGTGAGATCCGGATGGCGATGGGGCGGTGGGACCCGGTGCCCCTCGACGTTCGCAAGGTGATCGCCCGGCGGGCCCTGATGGAGGTCGAGGACGGGGCCGTGGTGAACCTGGGGATCGGCATGCCCGAGGGCGTGGCCCGGTGCGCCGCCGAGGAGGGGGTGTTCGAGGGGTTCACCCTGTCGGTGGAGTCGGGCATGACCGGCGGGATCCCCGCGGGAGGGCTGAGCTTCGGGGTGGCCACGAACCCCGAGTGCATCTACGAGCAGCCCAGCCAGTTCGACTTCTACGACGGGGGGGGGTTGGACCAGGCCTTCCTGGGCATGGCCCAGGCCGACCGGGAGGGCAACGTGAACGTCTCCCGGTTTGGGAACCGGTTCGCCGGATGCGGGGGGTTCATCAACATCACCCAGACCGCGAAACGGCTCTACTTCCTGGGCACCTTCACGGCCGACGGGCTCGAGGCCCGCGTGGCGGACGGCCGGTTGGAAATCGTGCGGGAAGGAGCCCGGCTCAAGTTCCTGGAACGGGTGGAACAGGTCACGTTCAGCGGTGAGCGCGCCCGAGACCTGGGCCAGCGGGTCCTCTTCATCACCGAGCGGGCGGTCCTGCGCCTGACCGCCGACGGCATGGAGGTGGTGGAGGTCGCTCCGGGGGTGGACCTGGAGCGGGATGTGGTGGCCCTGATGGGGTTCCGGCCCCGGGTGAGCCCCGACCTGCGGCCCATGCCGGTTGCGGTGTTCCGGCCCGAGGCCATGGGGATGACGCGGGCGGCGTGAGGGCCGGAACCGGCGGAATGGGTCAGGCGGCCAGGGCCCGGCCCAGGTCGCGGGCGCGGGCGAGAAGCTCGGGCGAGCGGTCGACCGCCCCGCCCTCTTCGAGCCCGGTCGCCACCAGGGCCCGGGGCTCGAACCCGTACGCGGCCAGCACCTTCTCCAGGCTACCCAGGGTCCAGGCGTAGGCCTTCGGATCCGGATGACCCTGGGTGACGATGAGCAGGGCAGGCCGACCCGAAGGGACCCGTAGGTTCCGGCCGGCGTCCCGGAACGAGTACCACCGGTCCAGGTACGACTTGAACAGGCCGCTCGCATACCCGTAGTAGATGGGGGTGGCGAGCACCAGGGCGCGGCACTCGGCCGTGGCCCGGAGCACCGGCGTGAGGTCGTCCCGCAGCACACACCCGTCGGCGTAGGTCCGGCAGGCCCGACAGCCGACACACCCCCGGAACCGCAGGTCCGCCAGGCACTCCACCCGTCGCTCCACCGCCCGGGCCTCGGCCGCTCCGGCCAGGGCCTCCTCCAGCAGCCGCCTCGAGTTGGAAGGGCTACTGCCGCTCCCCACCACACCCAGGATCACACCCGTCCTCCTGCTGCCGTCACGGGGTCCCCTCGGACTCCACGAACCCCAGCTGCACGGCCTTCACCGCGGCCTGGGTTCGGTTCTTGACCCCGAGCTTCTCAAACAGGCTCACCAGTTCCTTCTTGACGGTCTGCTCCGAAACGCACAGCTTCTCCGCGATCTCCGCGTTGTTGTCGCCCCGGGCCAGGAACCGCAGCACCTTGAGCTCCCGGGCCGTGAGACCGTACCGGGCCGGGTCCTGGGCCTGGGAGAGCTTCTGGTCGGCCAGGAACGGTGAGTGGATCTGCTCGCCGTGGTACACGGCCTTGAGGATGCGCACGAGCTCGTCCAGGTCCACGTCCTTGAGCACGTACCCGCACGCCCCCGCCTTGATCGCCTGGTCCACCTTGGTGGGGGCGTCGTGCAGGGATAGGATCAGCACCTTGGTGTGGGGGACCCGCTCCCGGATCAGCCGGGTGGCCCGGATGCCGTCCAATCGGGGCATCGCCAGGTCCATCAGCACGATGTCGGGTCGGTGCTTCTGCGTGAGGACCACCGCCTCCGTACCGTCGGAGGCGGTGGCCACCACCATGAGGCTGTCGTCGAGCGCCAGCACCTCCTCGAAGCACTGACGCAACAGGCGCTGATCCTCTGCGATGAGAACGCGAATCGGCATCAAGAGCCCCCATGGATACGGAAACCGTCCCGAGCCCCGACCCGACGATTCCGAGGCCTTGCCGCAGGGCCCCTGGGCCTGCCCCGAACCGGGGGGCGCCGACGGGGTCGCCGGCGTGGCGGCCCCTGGCACCCGGGTGCGGCCCGAGGGCGCGATCGACGGTTGCGGCGCAAAGCGTCCCGAGCGGTCCGGGCTACGGTGCGGCCAGTGCCGAGGTACGGTAGCATAGGGGAAAACGGCCGTTCAACGCACCGAGAACCGTTCTTTCTTCCGAGGGCACAGGATGCGCACCGACCTCTCTCTGGCTCCGTACCGGGATTACGACTATCCGAGGCTCGTGGCCGAGCCCGCAGGCGGGGTGTGGACCCCGGGACCGGACACGTTTCGGGTGGAGGAGGTGCCCCTGTATCCGTTCGGGGGGCAGGGCGAACACGCGGCCCTGTGGGTGGAGAGGGCAGGGCGGAGCACCCGGGACCTTGCGGTGGCCGTGGCCCGGCGGCTGGGCGTCGGCCCGGCAGCCGTGGGCTACGCGGGTATGAAGGACAAGCGCTGCACCGCGGTCCAGGGGTTCACCGTGACCGGGGTGCCCACGGAAGCGGCGCGGGCCGCGTTCGAGGCCGAGGGGGCCCGGGTCCTCACCGCCACCCGCCACCGCAACAAGCTGCGGCTGGGCCATCTGGCGGCCAACCGGTTCCGGGTCGTGGTCGAGGGGGCGGATCCGGCGGCCGTGGAGCGGGTGCTGACCATCCTACGATCCTGGGGGGTGCCCAACTACTTCGGACCCCAGCGGTTCGGAGCCAGGGGGGACAACGCCCTGCAAGGGACGAGGGTGCTCCGGGGCGAGATGCGAGCGGGTCGCTGGAAGCGAGACCTCCTGGTGTCGGCCCTCCAGTCTGCGGTGTTCAACGAGGTGTTGGCGAGGCGCCTCGAAGCCGGCACCCTGGACCGCCCCCTGCAGGGGGACGTGCTCCGGAAGACGGACTCGGGCGGGCTGTTCGTGTGCACCGACCCCCGGGCCGAGGCGGGACGCGTGGAGAGCTTTGAGGTGGCGCCCACCGGGCCCCTGTGGGGCCGCAAGATGGTCCGGCCCGTGGGGGAGGTGGCTCGGGAAGAGGGGCGGGTGCTCGATGCGTTCGGCCTGGAGGAGGAGCTGTTCGCCCGGGAGACCGGAGCCCGTCGGCCCCTGCGGATCCCTCTAGCGGGGGTAGAGGTGCGGCCGCGGGGCGCGGCCACGGAAGTGGAGTTCGTGTGCCCTCCGGGCACGTTCGCCACATCAGTGATGAGAGAAATCACAGGGGCCCCAGCCGGATTCATGCTCTAAAATGTAAAAATTAGGATATGTAAACTTTATCTTGACACTGCAGAATAGGGGCGTCATAATCTCGGGCATCCTGTCTTTTATGCCGATGGGGAGAGTGCCATGTCCGTGCAACCGTCCGAGTTTTATACGCCCAAGGTCCTGGGGGCTCAGCTCACCGGGATGATCAAGACCAAGGGGGAGAACGAGTACTCCGCTCGACTTCGGATCCCGGTGGGGCTGCTCACGGCCGACGCCCTCGAGAGCCTTGCCCGGCTGTGCCGCAAGCACGGCCGGGGGGAGATTCTCCTGACGGCCCGGTATGGGGTGGAGCTCCCCGGGGTGACCGGGGAGGGGTTCGAGGCCCTGCGCCGGGAGCTCGCCGAGGCCGGCATCGGGCTGGCTGGGTGCGGCCCTCGGATGCGTACCACCACGGCCTGCCGCGGAACCGTGTGCCCCCACGGCAACGTGGACACGTTTCAGCTCGCGTGGGAGATCGACCAGCGGTACAACGACGCCGAGGTGTTGCCCCACAAGTTCAAGGTGGGGGTGTCGGGGTGCGCCTCCAGCTGCTCCAAGCCCCAGTTGAACGACGTGGGGCTCGTGGGTGCGGCCCAGCCCGAGTGCGATCCGAAAGCGTGCACAGGCTGCGGCGTGTGCGTGGAGGCCTGCCACCTGGCAGCGATGAAGATGGAGCAGGGGCTGCCGTGTATGGACCGGAAGGAGTGTGTGAGCTGCGGAGACTGCATCAAGGCGTGCCCTTTGGCCGCCATGAGAGCGGGCCGCACGGGGCTGCACCTGTTTGCCGGAGGCCGATGGGGGCGGGTGAAGCAGGTGGGGATCCAGATCGCGGAGTTCCTCACCGAGCCCGAGGCGATCGAGGCGGTGGGGCGGATCAAGGCCTGGTACCGGGACAACGGCGAGGCCAAGGAACGCCTGGGGCAGACCATCCTTCGGATCGGGCCCGAGCGGTTCCAGGCCGAGGTGCTCGAGGGGGTGGACCGGGGCAAGTGGACCGCGATCACCGCCGAGGCCTTGGAACGGTTCCAGCCGCTCCGGTAGAAGGGGCCCGGTTCCGGCGGGCCAGAGACCAGAGACTAGAAACTGGAACTTTGGAGCCACCCCCGGTGCTTCACCAGGCCCCTTGCCCCCCGGGACCGTGAGGGGGAGGCGAAGAGGCATGGCGTCTTAAAACGCGTGGGAGTCCGGGGGGGTCAAGCCTCCTAGCTTCCCCAGCCTCCTAGCGTCCTAGCGGAAGTTACTGGGAAGGAGCCGAACATGCAGACGTTGGACATCACCGGTGACGTGTGCCCCATGACCATGGTGCGGGTGCGCATGGGCCTGGAGCAGGTGGAGCCCGGCGGGGAGCTGGAGATCCTGATGGCGGCCGGGGAGCCGGTCA
>JAADGT010000074.1 GCA_013152215.1 Deltaproteobacteria bacterium | reverse complement strand
CGGAAGGAACCGGGTCCGAAAAGGCCCCCCTGGCGCATGCCCCGGAGGCCGTTAGACTACTGACCCGGCGACAAAATAGATGCGGCACCTCGGAGGGAGGGGCAAAGGACCTGCCTGCGGCCGGGCGCGAAGCCGGGCATGAGATTCGCCGCGCAGGCACGGGGCAGAAGCTCTACCTCCAGACAGCTCGGTGGAATCCGAGCCGTTTCGCGGCCCGAGCGTAAGAGGCGCTGCGCGGCGAGCTAAGGGGCCGCGCCCGGCTCTCCGGCAGGTCCCTTGCCCCTCCGAGCAGGGAGCGATAGCGCCTGTTTATTCGCGGGGTTAACAGCAACGAAATCGATCGCTCTCGCATCTCACTCGTCACGGATCGCCGAGAGACTGCCGTAAATCGTGAAGCGTAAATCGTGAATCGTGGCAGGGCGGCGGGCTCTTCCCCCGCCACTCGTCACCGGTCACGCGTCACCGATCCCAAAAGGAGTCGTCCCATGGGCGGTTGGAAGGACCGGATGCTCGCCAAGGTGTTCACCCGGTTCCCGGGGCTCGCGGCCCGGTGGGCCCGGGGGCTCACGGCCGACACGGAGATCCCCTGGACCCCGGTCACCAAGCCCCTGGCCGAGGCCACCCTCGCCCTGGTGACCACCGGCGGGCTCCATCTGCACACCCAGCCCCCGTTCGACATGGCGGATCCGGACGGGGACCCGTCGTTCCGGGAGATCCCGGTGGACACGGACCCCGCGGGCCTGACCATCACCCACGACTACTACGACCACACCGACGCCGAGAGGGACCTGAACCTGGTGTTCCCGGCCGAGCGCCTGCGCGAGGCCGTGGCCGCCGGGGTGGTGGGCCGACTTCACGGTCTGGGTTACTCGTTCATGGGGCACATCGACGGGCCCCACGTCGAGACCTTGCGGCGGGAGTCGGCCCCGGAGGTGGCCCGGCGGCTCGCGGGCGCCGGCGTGGACTACGCCCTGCTCGTGCCGGCCTGAGGCATCTGCAACCGGTCCGTGGGACTGGTGGCGAGGGCGGTGGAGGCGGCCGGGGTGGCCACGGTGGCCTTTTCCATCGTGCGGCAGATCACGGAGAAGACCCCGCCGCCCCGGGCGCTGTTCGTGCGGTTCCCCTTCGGGCACGCCCTGGGCGAGCCCGGGAACCGGGCCCAGCACCTTGAGGTGCTGCGACGGGCGTTCACGGTGCTGTTCTCGGCCCGGGAGCCCGGCACCATCGAGGACGCCGGCCTGCGGTGGCGGCGCGAGCGCTACGCCGATCCGGGCTGGGACGCGTGGCGGTTCGGGAGGTGAGGGGTCAGACCGGCTCCCACAACGTGATCCGCTCGGGCGCCTCCAGCATGGGGGCGATCTTGGCCATGATGCGGCGCCGGGCCTCGGACGCGATCCAGCGCTCCCACGCCGCCCGGTCGGTCCAGGTGGAGATCACCAGGAAGTGCTCCGGGTCCGCGGTGTCCCGAAGGGTCTCCCCCGAGATGTACCCCTCGTGCTGCACCGCCTGGGCCCGCATGGTCCGCAGGGCCAGTTGATAGGACTCGAGCATCCCGTCGGCCACCCTGCGTTCGATCAGCACCCGGATCATCGCCGCCTCCTTTCGTCGGTGGGAAAGACCGTGCCGTCCGTTCCTCCGACGGTACCGCGGCTGCGGGGCGTGTCAATCCCTTCTCCGCTGGGAGGCTGGGGCGCTTGTGTCATGGAACTCAAGAAAGCATATCCCTTGCGACGGTGGGGCTGGGGGCTCCGACGAAGCACGACGGCCGAGCAGCCCGGGCCGCCCGACGTAGGGGAGCGGCCGCGGCGCGTGCTCTCACGCGCCGCAGCGGACCGAGTCGAGGAGGCCCCTGCGAGGCCGTTCAGCGAAGGAGGGGCCCCCAGCCCCACCGCCTCGGGAAATATACGAACTTGCGGTTCATGACACTAGCTGCCTAGCCGCCCGGCAGGCCGAAGGCCCAAAGCAAAAGGAGGACCCGCCATGGACTTCGATCGGCTCCGCGACCTGGCCGCCGGTTTCCAACCGGCCAAGCTCCTGCTGGTGGCGTTGGACCTGGGGGTGTTCGAGGCCCTTGCCGATGGTCCCCTGGCTGCGTCGGAGTTGGCAGCACGGATCGGCGCGGATCCCAGGGCCACCGAGATCTGCGCGAACGCCCTGGTCGGGATGGGGCTCCTGACCCACGGCGAGCGCGGGTACGGGTTGGCTGCGAGCGCAGCCCGGTGGCTGGTGCGGACCTCGCCCGAGTATCGGGGGGAGATCCTCCGGCACATCCACAACACCTGGGAGAGGTGGGCCGGGCTCGAGACCACCTGGCGCGAGGGCCGACCCGCGTTCCGGCGGGAGGCTTCGTCCCCCAACGACGAGGACGAGACGGCGCGCCGCCACTTCATCCTGGGTATGGAGAACGTCACCCGGGAGGTCGCGCCCCGCATCGCCGAGCTGCTTCCCCTGGACGGGGCGAGGTCCCTGCTGGACCTGGGCGCCGGGCCGGGGAACTACTGCCTGGCGTTCGCGGCCCGTTGGCCGGGGCTGCGGGTGTTCCACTTCGATCTGCCCGGGGTGTCGCGGATCGCTCGCGAGTTCGTGGCAGGCAAGCCCGGGGCGGACCGGATCACGTTTCTGGAAGGGAGCTTTCTCGAGGATCCCCTGGGCGGCCCCTACGACGTGGTGTGGGCCAGCCAGATCATTCACATGCTGGGCGAGGACGAGGTCCGACGGTTGCTCGCCCGGATCGGGGAGGCGCTCGCCCCCGGAGGGCTCCTGGCGATCCACGACCACTTCCTGGACCCCGGCCGAACGGGCCCGCCGTTCGCCGCCCTGTTCGGGGTGCACATGCTGGTCTCCACCGAACGGGGCCGGACCTACGCGCTGGACGAGGTGGAGGCGTGGGGCAGGGAGACGGGGTTCGCCCCGGACGGCCGGATCGAGTACGGCCGGGGGCCCAGGATCTTGCTGCTGCGACGCCGGTCTGCCTCTTAACCCGGCGGATAAACAGGCGCTATCGCTCCCTCCGAGGTGACGCGCCTAATTTGTCGCCGGGTTAATAACTTCGGTCTTCGGTCGTCGGTCTCTGGTCAGCGGTTTGAGGCCTTCGGCCCGCTGGGCGGGCCGAAGGCCCCGGGTCAGCAGCCGCCCGAGCAGCCGGAGGCGCAGTCCCCGCTCTGGGACTGGGCCTTCACCACGAATCCCCGGCGCAAGGGGCCGGTGAGGTAGTCCACCCGGACCCCTCCCACCTGGGCGAGCAGGGACTGGTTCATCACCAGCCGGAACCCGTCCTCGGCCTGTACGGTGTCGTCGTCTTTGGGCTCGTCCAGAGCCAGGCCCCAGGAGGGCCCGCCTCACCCCATGCCCGAGATGTAGATGCGCACGGCCGGGTTCTCGCCGTGCTCCTGGAGGGACTCCTTGAGTTTCTCCCTTGCCTTGTCGGTCAACTCGATCATCGACAGCTCCTTTGGAGGGGGTTGATCGGATCGGCGGTTTCGATGACGAAAGGGACCGAAAGGTTACCGCCTCCGAAAGGGAAGGGCCAGGGAACGGTGCTGGTCTCGCGGATCTGGCCGGCCCGGGCGTTCCTGTACGCCGAGCTGAAGGAGGCCGGGCTGGACGTGTACGGCGTGGACGCGGTGGACGATCTGGCCGAGGCCCTGTGGCGTTGGCCCGGCCGGTTCGGGGTCGTGCTCATGGATCCGGCGGAGTTCCCGGCGGACGACGTGGTCCGAGCCGTCGAGCTGGCCCGCCGGGCCGGGCTGTCCGCGCTGCTCGTGGTCGGCCCGTGGGACCTGGACCGGCTGGCGGACCGGACCGCCGGAGCCCGGATGCTTCGGAAGCCGGTGACCATCGGGGCGGTGGTGGACGCGGTGCGGCGTGCGCTCCGGGGCGGTTGATCGGGCCCGAGGTCTCAGCCCTTGCGCTGCATGGCCACCCGGCCGTGGGGGCCGAACCGCTCGTAGGTGAACTCGACCCGGCCCACGGGGTTCTCCATCTTCCGCACGGCCGTGCCCACCCGCACCGTGACGCCGGGGAACACCCTTTCCGCCTCAACCCGGGCGCAGATCGGATCGGGTTCGGGCAAGGCTTGGGCCCGGGCCTCCCACTCGTCCGCGGTCGCTCCCAGCGAGGCGGGGGCTCCCTCGGTCCGGGCCTGTTGGGATATCAAGTCGGCCCAGCCGGAGAAGGCGGCCCGGAACGGGTCGATGATCCGGGCTCGTCCCACCGAGACCTCGGTGGGCAGGTTGTTGGGGCTTCCGAGCTCTCCGGCCCGAATCCGCTCGCCCGCCTCCAGCAATCCGCCCCGGCAGGCCCCGCCGTCGGCCACCCAGATCGCTCGAAGGGCGGTGAGACGGCCCTTCATGGAGTACCGGCGGACGTGGATCACCGAGGCGATCACGTGGGCCCGCTCGAAGAACTCGGCCGACACTACCCCGCCCACCCGTAGGGGCACCGTGCGGGTCTGGATCACGCCGGCCGTGGTGAACAGGGAGCCCATCACCTCCACCGGCGAGCGGATCAAGCTGCCCCGGATCTCCAGGTCGCCCAGCACCCGAACCGGGAACGGCGCCTCCAGATCCCCCTCCACCACCACCGTGGCGGGAATGACCTCGTCCCTCCATCGCCGCAGGTCCTGGGCCGACGCCACCCGCACCACCGGCATCAGACACGCCTGGGTGCGCTCCGGGTCGGTGAATCGGATCTGGCCGGCCGCCTGGGCCACCACCGTGCGGCCGTCGGGCGCCAAGCCCAGCCCCGTGCCCAGCCGCACTCGGTTCTCCCCCGGTCGGGGCGGGATCGGGTCTCCCCGTACCGTCAAGCCCGGCGTACCCCGGCCCGGGGGCACGAAGGTGCCCGCGGCCTGCCCCGGTTCCACCACCAGGAGAGAGGGCTCTGCCATGTCGGCGCCGGCCTCCAGGGCCGACAGGAACGCGTCGGGGTCCACCGGGGCTCCGCCCCGCCACTCCACCCGCGAGGGGTGTCCGTCCACCGGCGGACGGCCCCGGGCGATTCCCTCGGGCTCCAGGTAGCTGCGCCGCAGGAACGCGCGCCTCAGGGCGTCGGCATCGAGGAGTTCGTCGGGCACACCGTAGGCGCGCACGAGTTCGCCCAGCTCCCCTTCCGTCAGCCGGGCCCCCCGGCCTTTGGGCGGGTACAGGATCAGGTAGGCGGTCAGCCCGTCGTCGGAGAACCGGATCTTGGCCTTCTCGCCCCGAAAAGCCTCGGCGGTGCGGTGGGCCACCGGAAACGCCCGGCCCCGGCCGTACAGGTAGGCCTCCCGCACCGCCACCCAGTCGATGGCCACCCCTGGCAGGTCCTGCCGAAGCCTCCGCACCACCGCCGACAACGGGGCCGGATCCTGCGGCACCCGGAGATACACCCGCCCCCCCCTGGCCTCGATCGTCAGGCTCTCCGCCATCGCTCTCTCGTTTCGATGGTTGCCACCGACCCAGAAACTTCCGCTAGGACGCTAGAAGGTCTGAAAACCTTCTGGGTTCCCAGACGTTCTCGGAATCACCATGCCTCGCCTCCACCCCACGGCGATGTTTTTAAGCCTTCTAGCCTCCTGGCCTTCCAGCTTTCAAGCGGGCCGAAGGCCCTGGACCGAAGACCGTCGATCGTTGACCGACGACCGAAGTTATCAACCTGGCGGCAAAATAGGCGCGGCACCTCGGAGGACGGGGCAAGGGACCTGCCTCCGGCCGGGCGCGAAGCCGGGCATCGAGATTCGCCGCGCAGGCACGGGACCGAAGAGCTGGTTTCATGACAA
>JAADGT010000274.1 GCA_013152215.1 Deltaproteobacteria bacterium | reverse complement strand
CGGTGCGGGGGGCCGCCACCGCCCTGCGGTACGCCCGGAGCCCTCGCCGGGCGTTCAGGGCCAGCCCCAGGGCCAGGTCCCGGCACGCCCTTCGGAAGGCTGCCGGGTCCGAAGGGACCCCGAGCACCGGCACGTGACCGATCCGGGTGGTCCACAGGCCGCCCGTGCGGTTGCCGGGGGGCAGCAGGTCGGGCCGGGCGGGCACCACCACCACGTCGGCCGGGGCCGGGGGGGTTGCCAGGCGCCGCAGCAGGGCTTCGGGAGACTCGGCCGTCTCCACGATCTGGAGACGAAGCCCCTCGGCGATGCGGCGCAGCAGGCGGAGCTGCTCGGGCGGGACCCCCAGGGTCGGCAGGGCCAACCGCCTCACCCGGCGGTTGCCCAGGATCTCGCGCAGGCCCGCCCGGTGGTGCACCAGGTGCAGCCGAAGGTCCCGGGCGAAGGGCCGCTCCCTGCGCCGGAACTGCCGGGCGTGGTGCCATGCGTGCAGGGCCACCGCGGCCTCGAGCCATCGGGCCCGCATCGCCGCCCGGGTGACCCGGCGAAGGCTGTAGAAGCGGACGGTGGCCCGGGTGATCTCCCGCTGGAGCTCCGGGGCCGTGAACTGGGCCGGCTCGAACACCACGTGGTGGCCGTCGTACAGGTCCCAGCGCCGGGTCAGGATCCGCTCCTGGGCGACCATGTCGTCGTACAGGCCCGTGCCCGGGGTGGGGGTCAGGGCCAGGAACTGCACGGTCTCGATGCCCGCCTCCCGGGCGAACCGTACCGTCTGGCGCACCGTGTCCCGATCGTCCGTGTCGGCCCCCAGCACGAACATGCCGTGGACCCAGATCCCGGCCTCCCGGAACGTGGCCACGGCCTTGCGGATGTCTTCCACGGTCTGCCGTTTGTCGTAGGCTTCCAGGGTGCGGGGGTTCACCGACTCGAGGCCCACGAACACGCACCAACATCCGGCCCGGGCCATGAGGCGGACCAGGTCGCGGTCCCGGGCCAGGTCCACCCGCACCTGGGCCGACCACTCCAGCGGGAACCCGCGGTCGAGGATGCCCTCGCAGATCTCCCGGGTGCGGCGGCGGTTCGCGGCGAAGTTGTCGTCGCAGAAGAACACGTGGTCCGTGGTGCGCGAGTACGCCTCCAGGTCCTCGAGCACCCTCCGGGCCGACTGGAACCGGTATCGGGCCCCGAACATGGGGATCACCGAACAGAACCGGCATCGGAACGGGCACCCCCGGCTGGTGGACACCGGGGTTACCCGCCGGCCGCTCCAGTTCTCCACCAGGGAGAAGTCGGGGGTGGGCAGCCGGTCCAGATCCTCGATCAGGGGCCGGTCCGGGGTGTGCACGGTGACGCCGTCCGCACGGAACGAGACCCCGGCGATCTCCTCGAACCCCCGGCCCTCCTCCAGGGCCGCCACGAGCTCCGGCACGGTCACGTCCCCCTCCCCGCGGACCACAACGTCCGCGTGGTCCAGGGCCTCGTCCGGCAGGAACGTGGGGTGGGGGCCGCCCATGAACACGAACCTGCCTCGGCTTCGGGCCCGGTCGGCCCAGTGGTAGGCGCGGGCGGCCGTCGTGGTCAGGGACGAGATCCCCACCACATCGGCCCACTCCAGGTCCTCGTCGCGAAGGGGGCGGACCTCCTCCACCACCACCCGGGTCTCGTGTCCCCGATCGCGGAGGATCGTGGCCAGGAGCACCGGCCCGAGCCGGGGCAGGCGGATCCGGCTGAACACGGGGGGGCGGGGAGGGCACGGTTCCACGAACAGGATGCGCACGGTCGGCCTCCTTCACGGCAGCGGTCGTCGGTCGGCGGTCTACGGTCGTCGGTTGGGGCGGCTCCCGAGCTGCGGCCCGGCCCCGCGGGGCGTGGGGCACGATGGGGTTGGTGGCGGTTGGGGGAAGCAAAAACAATGTTTTGAGCAGAATACCGGGCCCACGCCCGTTGTCAATCCATGCACCTCCACACAGCGGCGTACACCTCCTTGAGCGGCACCCCGCCCCTTCGGGCCGCGGCGAGGCAGTCCTCGAACTCCGGGGCCCGCTGGACCACCAGGCCGTTCCGGTACCCGACCTTCACCCGCACCCGGCCCCACGGGGTGGCCACGGCCTCCCACGACCGTTCGAGGCAGGTGCGCTCCCACCGGGTTCGACGCACGCCCAGGGTGGAGGTCTCGCGCCAGAACACCTCTTCCACGGCCCCGACCCGGTCGGGGGAGCACAGGGCCGACACCACGTGGCCCGGCCGGCCCTTCTTCATCAGGGTGGGGGTGATCCACGCGTCCAACGCGCCCACCTCGAGCAGCCGGGGGATCAGCGGGCCCAGCAGCTCGCCGGTCAGGTCGTCCAGGTTCGCCTCCAGGAGGATCACCTCGTCGGAGGCCCGATCCCTGCGGGGGCGGCCGAGCCAGACCCGCAGGCAGTTGGGCCGGTCGGGCACCCGAAGCGTGCCGAACCCCGTGCCGACCGCCTCCAGGTCCATGGCCGGCGCAGGTCCGAAGGCGTCGGCCGTGGTGCGGACCAGGGCGGCCCCGGTGGGGGTCACGGTCTCCATGTCCAGGTCCACCCCCCGAACCCGGGCGCCCCGGAGGATCTGGAGGGTGGCCGGGGCCGGGGAGGGCAGGGTGCCGTGGCTGCAGCGGATCGCCCCGCCCCCCAGGGGCAGCTCGCCGCAGGTGGCGCTGGTCACGCCCAGGTGTTCGAGCGCGGCCGCCACCCCCACCAGATCGACCACCGTGTCCACGCCGCCGATCTCATGGAAGTGCACCTGCTCGGGCTCCACTCCGTGGACGGTCGCCTCGGCTCGGGCGAGCAGGTCCAGGGCGGACAGGGCGCGGGCCCGCACCGGCTCGGGCAACGGCGCGTCCTCGACGGCCTGCCGGAGCTCCGAGGCCGAACGGTGGGGTGGCTGGGTCTCGGGGTGCACCGACACCCGGAGGGCCCGGCCCGCGAGGCCGTGGGACTCCACGGGGGGAAAGGAGAGCTCGACCCGGTCCACGCCGGGCACCCGCACCCCGGCCACGGCCGACGTCACCGCCTCCACGCCGGCTCCGGCGTCCACCAGGGCGGCCAGGAGCATGTCTCCGGCCGCCCCGTTCCAGGGGTCGATGTGAAGGTGAACGGTCATGGGACGCTCCATCAGGCCCCTTCAGGGCCCTACTGCGGGGAAACTTTCGTTGGTCCGGGCCCATTGCCGGCGGCGGGCATGGGGCCTGCGATTCAGGAGCCAGAAGACAGAATTCAGAGGACAGGTTGCGACCTCGGACGCAGGAAGCGTGCCCGTGGTCTTTTCCTGTCTTCGGTCCGCCGAATTCTGGTCCCTGAAACCCATGCCCCCCGGACCGTGGAGGCATGATGATTCCTAGAACGCGCGGGAATCCGGGAGGGTTTCAAGCCTCCTAGCCTCCCAGCCTCCTAGCGTCCCAGCGGAAGTTACATGGAATCCTCCCTACGGGGGGTCGGGGCTCGAAAAGTGTAGGAGATCGCCGGGAAGGAGCCAACCCAAAAGGCGTTTCGGCGGCGCTTGACACCGGGGTGGGGGTGTGTTTTCTTACGGCGGATTCGGGCCCGTAGCGGGCAGTTTTCCATGAGGATTCCGAAGGGAGGAAGCCATGGCCGCGAAGATCATCAAGGGAGGACCCATCGCCGAGGAGATCCGGGCCGAGCTGGCCCAGGAGGTGGAGAGCCTGAGGTCCAAGGGGATCGTGCCCAAGCTCTCGGTGGTCCTGGTGGGCGACGATCCGGGCAGCGTGTGGTACGCCCGCAACAAGGTGAAGACGGGTGAGAAGGTGGGCGTGGTGGTCGAGGTGCACGAGCTCGCCGCCGACACCCCCGAGGCCGAGGTGGTGGGCCTGGTGGAGAGGCTCAACGCCGACCCGGACGTGCACGGCATCCTGGTGGAGCTGCCGCTGCCGGCTCACATCGACAAGGCCAGGGTCATGAACGCGATCGCCCCGGCCAAGGACGTGGACGGGGTCACCGCCGTGAACCGGGGATACGTGCTCGGCGGCCAGGAGGACCTGGCCCTGGTGCCGGCCACCCCGCTTTCGTGCATCGAGCTGATCGAGCGGGCCGGTGTGGAGATCAAGGGCAAGCGGGTCACCGTGGTGGGCCGGGGCGACACCGTGGGGCGGCCCCTGGCGATGCTCCTGCTCCAGAAGGGCCGCGACGCCACGGTCACCGTGTGCCACAGCCGCACCAAGGACCTGGCCGGCGCCTGCCGGTGGGCCGAGATCGTGGTGGCGGCCGCGGGGGCGGGGGCCGACCACCTGATCAAGGCCGACATGATCTCCCCGGGTGCCGTGGTGATCGACGCGGCCATCAACGAGAAGCCCGACGGCTCCATCACCGGCGACGTGGACTTCGAGGCCGCCAAGGAGGTGGCCGGCGCCATCACCCCCGTTCCGGGCGGGGTGGGCAGCCTGACCACCACGATCATCATGGGCAACACGGTCAAGGCCCTGAAACTGCAAAAGGGACTCGCCTGAGGCGAGGGAGGGGAGCCATGTCGATCTATGCGAAGAGCCTGAACGAGTACCTGGCCGAAGCCGCTTCCAAAAGCCCCACCCCCGGCGGAGGGAGCGTGAGCGCCGTGGTCGCGGCCAACGCCGCGGCCATGGTGAGCATGGTGGCGAACCTGACCCTTGGAAAGAAGGGG
Source organism: Deltaproteobacteria bacterium (assembly GCA_013152215.1). Taxonomy (GTDB): domain Bacteria; phylum Desulfobacterota; class Deferrisomatia; order Deferrisomatales; family Deferrisomataceae; genus Deferrisoma. Next base: position 535 of record JAADGT010000274.1, on the reverse strand, counting down.
TACGAGGACGTGCAGGACCTGGCCCAGGAGGTGGCCGACGGATGTGCCAAGGCCATCGAGGACCTCAAGGCCCTGACGGCCCGGGACATGGAGGCGTTCGAGATCTTCATGAAGGCCTGGCGCATGCCGACCGACACCGAGGAGCAGCACCGGGCCAAGGACGAGGCCATGGAGAAGGCGGCCCAGAACGCCTCCCAGGTTCCCCTGGAGATCTGCAAGGTGTGCCTCGAGATCCTGAAGATGGCCGCCAAGCTCGCACCCGTGGGTAACAAGGGGGCGATCTCGGACGTGGGGGTGGGCGCCTACGTGGCCGAGGCCGCCCTGCGGGCCGCCATGCTGAGCGTGGACATCAACCTGCCATCGATCAAGACCGAGTCGTTCAAGGAGATGTTGGTGCGGGAGCGGGCCCGGCTGTTCGTGGAGGCCGAGGAGTACAAGCTCCAGGCCCTGGCCGACGTGAAGCGCCGGCTGTAGCGGGGCCTGACGTCCCTCCCTCGAGAGCGCAAGAAACCGGCGGCCCGGGAACTCACCGTTC
>JAADGT010000134.1 GCA_013152215.1 Deltaproteobacteria bacterium | reverse complement strand
ACCGGATTTCAGTGGACAGAGGACAGCAAGATCCTGAAAAGCAGCCTGGTTTCTCGGGGAACTTCCTCTGGGGTCACCCGAGAGCCTTCCCCTGTCCTCCGTCCACTGAATTCTGTACTGATACGGCCGCACGCGGCTCTCCAACGGCCCTTATGCCCCCCTGAGGCTGTAAGGTGACGTCAAAGGGGCGCGGTTACGTTTGGAATGCTTGGAGATCTTGGAGGTTTTCGAGCCTTCTAACAGAAGTCACCGGGAAGCTCCATCAGGCCCCTGCGGGGCCCTACAACGGGGAAGGTAACGTTCCCTGATCCCGGGACCACAGCCGGCGGCGGGGCATGGGGTCTACCTCCGGCCGGGCGCGAAGCCGAGCGTTGAGATCCGCCGCGCAGGCACAAGACACGGGAGTTGGTTTCATCACGGGTGCGTGCAAGGGGTACCATTTCGTGGTCCGGGCGCCGGAGGCTCTGCGCGGCGAGCATAGGGGCCGCGCCCGGCTCTCCGGCAGACCCCATGCTCCCCGGCTCCGATGTCGAGGCGACTTTCGACCGACGACCAACGACTGACGACCAACGACCGAAGTTATATGGAAGGAAAGACCATGGTCAATGGGCTCGATTTCGCGTTGATCCTGTTGGCGGTTGCGGTGGCCGCGGGCGGGATCGTGGCCAAGGCGCGTCGGATCGCCTTGGGGCAACCCGAGGCCCGCTCCGGGGACCTGCGGGCCCGGATCGGCGGGGTGTGTCGGGCGGTGCTCCGCCACGACCGGATCCTGCGGGACCAACCCGAGGGCCGCCACCACCTGTACCTGTTCTACGCCTTCGTCATCCCCCTGACCGTGATCGTGGTGGTTCAGGTGGCGTTCTCCCTGCCGCCGGTGCTGGCGCGGCCCCTCGGCCTCGCCCTGGACCTGGTGGCGGGGTTCGGCCTGTTCGGGACCGTGCGGCTGTACCAGCGCCGGTACGGCGAGCAGCCCGACCGTCTGGACAACCGGCCCGAGGACCGGTGGGCCCTGATCCTGCTCATGGCGATCTTCGTCACCGGATTCCTCACCGAGGCGAGCCGGCTGAGCCTTCTCTCCGGGTTCGAGTACCTGTGGAACCCGATCGGGTTCGCCCTGGGCATCCCCCTGCACCTGCTGCCCGAGCCCTGGCGGCTGGTGCTCGTCAAGTTCTTCTGGCGGCTCCACCTCTACCTGGTGCTGTTCACCCTGGCCAGCCTGCCTTACGGAAAGCTGGGTCACATCCCGTTCGGGGTGGCCAACATCTTCCTGCGCAACCTGGGGCCCAAGGGCGCGTTCCGGCCGATCGACATCGAGACCGCCGAGGTGTACGGCGTGGGCCAGGTGGAGCAGTTCACCCGGAAGCAGCTCCTGGACCTGGAGGCCTGCGTTCGGTGCGGCCGGTGCCAGGCCCGGTGCCCGGCCTACAACACGGGCAAGAGCCTGAGCCCCAAGAAGGTCATCCAGGACCTCCGGGCCCATTGGATCGCCAAGGCCCCCTACCTGCGCAAGGGCCAGGGTGACGCGTTCGAGCAGCCCATGATCGAGGGCGGCGGCGTGAGCCATGAGGACATCTGGGCCTGCACCACCTGCCGGCACTGCATGGAGACGTGCCCGATGATGATCGAGCACGTGGACAAGATCGTGGACATGCGCCGGTACCTGGTGCTGATGGAGGGCCAGATGCCCCAGGAGCTGGTGACCCTCAACAAGAACCTGGAGAACAACTTCAACCCCTGGGGCGTGGGGTGGTCGGCTCGGAACGACTGGATGACCCGCCGCAAGGTGAGCCCCCGGATCCTCACCGAGGAGGAGAACCCCGAGTTCGAGGTGCTGCTGTGGGTCGGCTGCGCCGGCGCCTACGACGACCGGTACCAGCGGGTGGTGGCGTCGGTGTGCCGGCTGCTGGACCGGGCCGGGGTGTCCTACGGCGTGCTCGGCACCCAGGAGAAGTGCTGCGGCGACCCGGCCCGGGCCTCGGGCAACGAGTACCTGTACCAGACCCTGGTGGCCGAGAACATCGCGGCCATGGACGCCCTGGGCGTGAAGAAGATCCTGGCCACCTGCCCCCACTGCCTGAAGACCCTGTCCAAGGAGTACCCCCAGTTCGGGGGGAACTACGAGGTGGTCCACCACAGCCAGTTCCTACTGGAGCTGATGACCCAGGGCCGGCTCCGGACCGTGCGGGACCTGCCGGGGCGCCTCACGTTCCACGACTCGTGTTACCTGTCGCGCTACGCCGACATCGTGGCCGAGCCCCGGCGCCTGCTCGGGTCGGTGCAGGGGCTGGAGCTCGCCGAGATGCCCCGCTCGGGCACCGAGAACTTCTGCTGCGGCGCCGGCGGCGGCCGGATGTGGATGGAGGAGGAGGGCACCCGGATCAACAACGTGCGGGCCGAGGAGGCCTTGGCCACCGGCGCGGACCTGATCGGCGCGGCCTGCCCGTTCTGCCTGACCATGCTCACCGACGGGGTCAAGGCCCAGAAGAAGGAAGAGGAGGTCCAGGTGCTCGACATCGCCGAGATCCTCGAACGGGTGACCGCCTAGAAGGCCGGGGAGGAGACGCCATGAAGCGAGCCGTGATCGTTGCCGTGCTTCTGGCCCTCGGCCCCGCGGCCCGGGCCGGGGAGATGGCCCCGGGGTTCCAGCCCCCGGAGAAGAAGATCGAGAAGCCCTACACCAACGACAAGTGCCTGAAGAACTGCCACGGGGTGCCCGGCTTCTCGGCCGGCGGGCCCGACGGGGCCCTCCGCGACCTGTACGTGGACGCCGAGGAGTTCGTGCTCTCCACCCACGGCCAGAAGGGGGTGGAGTGCATCGACTGCCACCGGGACGCGGACCCCAACTTCCACCCCCGCACGGGCTACCCCAAGGTGGACTGCCGGGCCTGCCACGCCAAGAACCCCCCGGCCGACGCCTATCCGCCGGACGCCCTGGCCCGGCTTAAGGCCAAGGGCATCAAGCCCCCGCCCGAGGAGGCCCGCAAGGCCGAGGGGTGGCTCAAGACGAAGCACGGCCAGGCATTTGCCCGGGGGGACGAGAAGGCCCCGTTCTGCACCGACTGCCACACGGCCCACCGGATCCGCAAGCCCGACGACCCGGCCTCGACCGTGAACCGGGCCAACTTGGCCAGCACCTGCGGCCGGTGCCACGCCGACCGCCTGGAGACGGGCCGGGTGGGGGTCTGGCTCGCCCGGTTCCGGATCGGGGCCCACGGCAAGGGCGACCTGGCCAACCGATACGACGTGACCGAGTGCGCCTCGTGTCACCAGGGCGAGGCGGCCCACGGCGAGAGATCGGTCACGGGCCAGGCCTGCCCCACCTGCCACCGGGTGGCCGAGGAAGGGGGGCGGGAGTGGGCCACCCTCCACGTCCGGCCCGGCTCCGGCGAGCAGCCCCTGGCCTGGGCCCTTTCGTGGCTGTACGAGGCCGGGTTCTGGGCGGCGGTGGCGGGGGGTGTGCTCATCGCGGTGTTCTGGGGTTTCACCAGCCTCTTTCGCCGGGACGACGGCTGAGGCCTTGCGGGAGGAAACGGTCCCATGGCGAAGACCCGATACGGCTTTCTGATCGACCTTCGGCGGTGCATCGGGTGCCGCACCTGCCAGGTGGCCTGCAAGGCCGAGAACGACGTGCCCCTGGGCGTGTATCGCACCTGGGTGAAGGAAGTGGAGAAGGGCGTGTACCCGAAGGTGCGGCGCCACTTCGTGCCGATCCTGTGCAACCAGTGCGAGAAGCCGGCATGCACCCGGGTGTGCCCCGTGCGGGCCACCTACAGCCTGCCCAACGGCATCGTGTACATCGATCCGCATCGGTGCATCGGCTGCCGCTACTGCATGGCGGCGTGCCCCTACTCGGTGCGGTTCATCCATCCCGAGCGCAAGGTGGCCCAGAAGTGCGACTGGTGCTGGCCCCGGGTGCGCGACGGGTTCGGTCCCCCGGCCTGCGTGGCGTCGTGCCCCACCCGGGCCATGGTGTTCGGCGACCTGACCGATCCGGAGAGCGAGATCTCCCGGATCCTGGCCCGGGTGCCCACGGCGGTGCTGAAACCCGAGACCGGAAACGGGCCCATGGTGTTCTACATCGGCCTGGACGACGAGGCGGCCCGGCTGGTGGAAGCCGGCGGGGAGGAGTGATCCATGGACATGAGCCTGCTGTACACCATCCCCCACGCCGTCCCCCCGCGGGAGGCGTTCGGCCTGGCCATCGCCATCTACTTCTATCTGACCGGGCTTTCCGCGGGGTCGTTCATCATCTCCACCCTGGCCTACGGGTTCGGCATGGAGAAGTACAAGCCCCTGGGCAAGGTGGGCGTGGTGCTGGCGACCCTGCTGCTGATCGCGGCGCCGATGTTCCTGCTGCTGCACTCGGGCCGGCCGCTCAGGGCCTGGCACCTGTTCGTGTACCTCAACGGCACGAGCCCCATCTCCTGGGGGTCGTTCCTGCTGACCCTGTACCCGATCAACTGCATCATCTACGGGTTCTTCATGTTCCGGGGCAATGCCAGGCTCACCAAGATCTTCGGCCTGATCGGTATCCCCCTGGCCATCATGGTGCACGGGTACACCGGGTTCATCCTGAGCTTCGCCAAGGCCCACGCCCTGTGGCGCACCAGCATGATGCCGATCCTGTTCCTCACCTCGGCCATGGTGAGCGGGGTGGCCATGATGATCCTGGTCACCATCATCAAGGACCGGTTCTTCGGGGAGAAGCGCGAGGTGAACACCGAGGTGGTGTTCGGCCTGGGCAAGATGCTGCTGTGGCTCCTGGTGTTCGACCTGTTCCTGAGCTTCTCCGACCTGGCGGTCCACTACTTCGGCGAGGCCGAGTCCATGGAGGCGGCCCGGCTGCTCCTGACCGGGGCGTTCGCGCCCACCTTCATCGGGGTGGAGACCCTGCTGGGCAAGGTGGTGCCGCTGGTGCTCGTGGCCAACACCCGCACCCGCAACGTGATGGTGTACGGGTTCGCCGCCGTGCTCGTGATGGTGGGGATCTTCGCCATGCGCTGCAACGTGGTGCTCGGCGGCGAGTTCATCCCGCTGCTGTGATGGGGAGGACGCCATGGCAGGTCTGACCCGAAGGCAGTTTCTGGAGTGGAGCGGCGCCGGCGCGGCCGCACATGATCAAAAGGTTCATGATCCCGCGGTAGTTCATGTCCATGTGGTACCAGTGGTTGAGACCGGCCCCCAAAATGACCATCG
>JAADGT010000133.1 GCA_013152215.1 Deltaproteobacteria bacterium | reverse complement strand
GGCCCCATGCCCCCCGAACCTTGGCGTCGGGGCTCAAAAGCTGCCCGGCCGCCTAGCCGAAACCAGATCCCATGCCCCCGAGACGGTGAGGTGACGCCAAAGAGGCGTGGTCACGCTTGGAATGCTGGGAGATCACGGAGGTTTTCAAGCCTCCTAGCGTCCCAGCCTCCTAGCGTCCCAGCGGACTGGGAAGGGGCCCGGGCTCAGAGCTTTCCGGAACGGAGGATCGCGATGGCCAGCCCGAAGCCCAGGACCCCCGCCAGGAGGAACCCGAAGATCCCGAACGCGGGGAAGTCCCACAGCAAAGGCCCCCGGCCGGCCAGCACGATGAGGCTCGACCCGATGATCAGGGCCGACACGATCATGGCGAACGACAGGCGGTTGGACGACCGGTCCATCTCGTGGAGGAGCGGCTCGTAGCCCTTGTGCACGAAGTCCACGGCCAGCTTGCCCTCCAGGAGCTTCTGCAGGATCCGGGTCACCTGGCCGGGCACCGCCCGGATCAGCTCGCGGAGGTCGCGGATGGTGCGGTAGGCGAGCCGGGCCTGCCGCCGGGGGTCCAGCCGGCGCACCAGGAGCCGGCGGGCGAACGGCACCGCCTCGTCGAGCACCACGAAGTCCGGGTCCAGGGTGCGGGCCAGCCCTTCCACGGTCAGGATGGAGCGGGCCAGCAGCATCAGGTCCGGGGGCACCCGCACCCGGTGGCGCAGGGCGATCTCCGAGGACTCGTGGAGCAGGTGGCCGACCCGCAGGTCCTTGAGCGGCCTGCCGAAGTAGGGTTCGATCAGCTCCTTCAGGTCCCGCTGGAACGCCCGCAGGTCCACCGTGTCCTCGGTGCTGCCCAGCCGGACGAACCCTTCGGCCATCTGGGCGTAGTCCCGGCTCACCAGCGCCAGGAACAGCTCGCCGAGCCCCTCCTGGGCCTCCTCCGACAGGTACCCCACGGCCCCGAAGTCCAGGAACGCCACCTTCCCCTCGGGGGTGACCATCACGTTGCCGGGGTGCAGATCGCCGTGGAACAGGCCGTCGTCGAACACCTGCTTCAGGAACGCCCGGGCCAAGGTACGGGCCAGCGCGGACGTGTCGAGCCCCCGCTCCCGGATGGCGTCGGCCCGGTCGGCCGGGAGCCCCTCGATGGCCTCCATGACCAGGAGCCGTCTGGACGTGAGGTCCCACTGCACCGCCGGGATCACCACGCCCTCGAACCCCTGGAAGTTCTGGCGGAACCGCTCGATGTTCGAGGCCTCGAGGAAGAAGTCGAGCTCCCGGTTCAGGGTGCGGGCGAACTCCTCCACGATCTCCCGCGGCCGGAACGTGCGGGCCTCGGGGATGTAGCGCTCCACCAGGCCGGCGAGCAGGAACAGGGTCGCCAGGTCCTGGGAGATGGTCCGGTCCACCCGGGGCCTCTGAACCTTCAGGACCACCGGGGTGCCGTCCTTCAGGCGGGCCCGGTGCACCTGGGCGATGCTGGCCGCGGCCATGGGTTGGGGGTAGATGTGCTCGAACACCTCCTCCACCGGTCCCCCCAGCTCCTCGGTCACGATGCGCAGGGCCTCCTCGAACGGGAACGGAGGCACCTGGTCCTGGAGCTTGCGGAACTCCTCCACGTAGGCGGGGGGCACCAGGTCGGGCCGGGTGGCGAGCATCTGGCCCAGCTTCACGAAGGTGGGGCCCAGGTCCTCCAAGGCGAGCCGCCACTCCACGGGGGCGGGCACGTCCCCGGCCACCCCGCTTCGGCCCCGGATCCGCCGGGAGAACGGCAGCAGCCGCCCCAGCCCGGCCCGCTCGAGGAGCTGGTTGAACCCGTGCTTCGAGAGCACGAGCGCGATCTCCCGGATCCGGCCCAGGGACCGGTAGGTGCGGGTCAGCGCCAGGACGTTCACGGTCGGGGCTTCTCCGCGAGCACGAAGTCGATCTGGCGCCGGGCCACGCTCACCCGATCCACCCGGACCCGGACCCGATCGCCGATCCGGAAGGTGCGGCCGGTGCGCTCACCGATCAACGCCTGGGTCTCCTCCGAGAAGTGGTAGAAGTCGTCCTCCAGGCTGGAGACGTGAACCAGGCCGTCCACGAAGTAGGTCTCGAGCTCCACGAAGAACCCGAAGCTCGCCACGCCCACCACGAACCCCCAGTGCTCGCTGCCCACCTTGTCGGCCATGAACTGGCACTTCTTCCACTGCACGGCCTCCCGCTCGGCCGCCTCGGCCGCTCGCTCGCGGGTCGAGAGGTGGGGGCAGGCCTCCTCCAGGTACCGGCGTTCCTTCTGGCGCCAGGTCTTGGAGGCGGGGCGTTTCTGGAGCGCCTTCTTGAGCTCCCGGTGCACGATGAGGTCGGGGTACCGCCGGATCGGCGAGGTGAAGTGGAGGTACCGCTCCGAGGCCAGCCCGAAGTGGCCGACGTTGTCGGGCGAGTACACGGCCTTGGCCATGGTACGGAGCATCATGTTGTGGATCATGCGCTCCTCGGGCTTCCCCTCCACCTGGGCGAGCAGGTGCTGGAAGTCCTTCGAGTGCACCCGGGCGCGGCCCTTCAGGGTGTACCCGAAGTTGTGGACGAACTTGCGGAACTCGGCCAGCTTCTCGGGGTCTGGGGCGTCGTGGACCCGGTAGGGGCACGGGATCCGGCGCTTGGTGAGAAAGTCGGCCACCGCCTCGTTCGCGGCGATCATGAACTCCTCCACCAGGAAGTGGGCCTCGTTGCGGCGGCTGCGTACGATGTCCTCGGGCCGGCCCTGCACGTCGAGCACAATCTCGGCCTCGGGCAGGTCGAAGTCGATGCTGCCCCGCTCCCGCCGCCGGGCCCGCACGGCCCGGGCCAGCTCCCCCATCCGCAGGAGCATGGGGGTCACGTCGGCCAGCTCCTGGGCCTCGTCGCAGTCCGGGTCGTCCAGGATGCGGGCCACCGTGGTGTAGGTGAGGCGGTGGCGGCTCCGGATCACGGCCGGGTAGAACCGGGCCTCCTGGCGGCGGCCCCCCCGGCTGAACACCAGGTCGGCCACCAGGGCCAGGCGGTCCACCCCCGGGTTCAGGGAGCAGATGCCGTTGGACAACCGCTCCGGCAGCATGGGGAACACCCGGTCCGGGAAGTAGGTGGAGGTGCCCCGGCCGAACGCCTCGTCGTCCAGGGGGCTGCCCGGGGTGACGTAGTGGCTCACGTCGGCGATGGCCACCCGCAGCCGCACCCGACCCCGGTCCAGCTCCTCCAGGACCAAGGCGTCGTCGAAGTCCTTGGCGGTCTCGCCGTCGATGGTCACGAACGGCAGCTCCCGAAGGTCCTCCCGCCCGCGGCGGTCCGCGGCCCGCACCTTGGTGGGCACCCCCTCGGCCGCCTCCAGGACCTCGGGGGGGAACGCCACCGGGATGCCGTGCTTCAGGGCGACCGCCTTGGCCTCGGCCGATGCGTCGCCCCGGTGCCCGAGCACGTGGACGACCCGGCCCTCGGGGCCGGCCTCGTCGGTGGGAAAGGCCGTGATCTCCACCTCCACGATCTGGCCGTCGGCCGCGCCGCCGAGGTCGTCGGGCGCCACGTAGATCTCGTGGAGGAGGCGTTCCTCCAAGGGCGCCACCACGGCCGCCTTGCGCCGCACCCGCACCACCCCGATCACCCTGGGGTTCGCCCGCTGCAGGATCCGGATGATCCGGCCCTCAGGGCCCTTGGGCGGCCGCCGCTCGATCCGGGCCACCACCCGGTCGCCGTGCATCGCGGCCTTCAGCCACCGGGGTTTGATGAACACGTCGGGCTGGTCTGGGTCCTCGGCCACCACGAAGCCGAACCCGTCCGGATGGACCTGCAGGCGGCCCACCACGAGCCCCACCCGGGAGGGATGGGCGTATCGGCCGCCCTTGATCTCCACCACCTCGCCCGTTTCCGCGAGGCTCTGCAGAAGGGCCAGGAACTCCGGTTCCGACGCCTTGGGGACGCGCAGCCGCTTGACGAGCTCCCGGGCCGTGACCGGATGGGACGCCTTCTCCCGCAGGAACGACACCAGGGTTTCGGGTCTGAGGGGCATGCCGGGATTCCTTTCGTGTAACTTGGGCCTTCGGCCCGCTAGGAGGCTGGGAGGCTAGAAGGCCTGAAAACCTCCGTGATCTCCCAGCATTCCAAGCGTGACCACGCCTCTTTGGCGTCACCTTACGGTCTCGGGGGGCATGGGGTCTGCTGGAGCGCCGCGTGCGGCTCCTTGGCTCGCCGCGCAGCGCCTCCAACACTCGCACCGTGAATTCGTTCGTGCCCCACCGGTCTGTCATGAAACCACCGCCGGTGCCCCGTGCCTGCGCGGCGAATCTCAACGCCCGGCTTCGCACGCGGCCGGAAGCAGGCCCCATGCCCCACCGCCGGCCGTGATCCCCGGATCAGGGGACGTTACTTTCCCCGTTGTAGGGCCCCGCAGGGGCCTGAAGGGGCTTTCGTGCGAAGAGCGGTTCAGGGCACTGGGTACCGGGGCTCCCCCGGCGTTCAGCCCGCAGAGGTGCGCAGGAGCTTGGCGGTGGCGGTGGCGGCCTCGGTGCCGTCCTCCAGGAGAGCCCGGGCCTCTCCTTGGAGCAGCCGGCCCCGGTCCCGGGTGATCCTTCCTTCCACCCGCAAGGGGCGGCCCACGGGCACGGGTTTGTGGTAGCGAACGGTGAGCTCCGCGGTCACCGCGGGCGTGCCCAGCAGCGTGGTGAGCTTGCCCAGGGCCTCGTCCAGCAGGGTGGCCACCAGGCCACCGTGGACGATCCCCTCGTACCCGATGTGCACCGGCCGGGGGGTCCACACCGTCTCGATGGACCGGGCCTCCTCGTCGAACCGAAACGCCAGGCGCAACCCCTCGGGGTTGTCCTGGCCGCACACGAAGCAGTTGTCCTGCCAGGTAAGGTTCATTCGGGTCATCCGATCGGAAGGGACGCGGAGGAAAGGCGGCTCGTCGCCGCCCTGGAAACGATGGCCGGCATTATAGCGGCGCCATGCGGGGTCGGCAACGAAGGCGCCGTAGGGGCTTGACGCTCACGGCGGGGCTGTGGTATCAAACGCGCTCCGTGCCGAAGTGGCGGAACTGGTAGACGCGCCAGATTCAGGATCTGGTGGGCGCAAGCCCGTGGAGGTTCGAGTCCTCTCTTCGGCACCAACCCGCTCGACCGAACGACCGGAGCCCCCGAGGGTTCCGGTCGTTTTTTTGCGGGGCGCCGGGCGCGCCCAATCGGGTAGCTGGGGGAGGTC
>JAADGT010000335.1 GCA_013152215.1 Deltaproteobacteria bacterium | reverse complement strand
GCGAAGCCGGGCATGAGATTCGCCGCGCAGGCACGGGACCGAAGAGCTGGTTTCATGACAACTCGGTGGAATCCGAACCATTTCGCGGTCCAAGCGTCAGAGGCGCTGCGCGGCGAGCTAAGGGGCCGCCCCCGGCGCTCCGGCAGGTCCCTTGCACCCCGCTCAGGGGAGTGAGCGAGTCTCCTTTGTCGCCTGCCTGACAACAGCCGACGTTTGACCCGGAAAACCCCGCTGTGCTACCTAAGGGCGCCTTTCGCCAGCCTACCCATCGGAGGTGAGGCTCCTTGTCCTTTGACCCCGGTTCTTCCCCGGCGCCGTCGGCCCTGCTCGGCGTGGAGGCGTGCGCCCGGGGCGTGCTCGAGGCCGGCGCCCGACTGGCCACCGGCTACCCGGGCACCCCCGCCACCCCGGCCATCGAGTACCTGCTGGCCCAGGCCACGGAACACCTGACGGTGGAGTGGGCGGTCAACGAGAAGGTGGCCCTGGAGGTGGCGGCCGGGCACAGCTGGGCCGGCCTTCGCAGCTTCGTGGCCATGAAGATGTCGGGGCTCAACGTGGCCTCCGACACCCTGCTCTCGGTCGCCACGTCCGGCACCGTGGGGGGCCTGGTGGTGTACGTGGGCGACGATCCCGGGGCCTACTACGGCATGGTGGAGCAGGACAGCCGGCTCTACGCCCGGTTGGCGTTCCTGCCCATGTTGGAGCCGGGAGAGCCGGACGAGGCCCGCCGCATGGCCCGCCACGCGTTCGACGTGTCGGAGGCGGCCGGAACCCCCATTCTGATCCGGGGCACCACCACTACGGCCTACACGTGGGGCCCGGTCACCTTTGAGCCCCCGGAGCGGGGCCGCCGCACCCCCCGGGTGCCGTTCGACATCGACCGGTATACGAAGGCCGGCGCGGCCCGGTGCCGACGCCAGCACCGGGAGGCCTTGGCCCGGATGGCGGAGGCCGCCAGGCTTCTGGACCCGTGGAACCAGGAGGTCCAGGGCCATCGGGACGTGGGCGTGATCGCACCGGCGTCGGTGTGGGGCTATGTGGCCGAGGCCGTGGAGCGGCTGCCCCAGAACGAGCGTCCCCACCTGCTCCGCATCGCGGTGGTCCACCCCCTGCCCGAGGAGCGGATCCTGGGCCTCCTGAGCCGGTGCCGACGGGTGCTGGTGGTGGAGGAGCTCGATCCCTTGATCGAGGAACGGGTCCGTTCCCTGGCCGCCGAGCTGCCGCACCCCCCCCGGATTCTCGGCAAGCGCCAGGGGCTCACGCCCGAGGTGGGGGACCTGGATCCGGACGCCGTGTCGGCCGCCCTGGACCACCTGCTGGACCGGGAGCCCCAGCGCCGCGTCCCCCGCCGGTCGCCGGATCCGCCGCCGGATCTGCCCCGCCGACTTCTCACTTTCTGCCCTGGCTGCCCTCACCGCTCGGCCTACGTGGCGCTGGAGCGGGCCATCGCCCGGGCCGGTTACCGGAAGGACGACGTGATCGTCACCGGCGACATCGGCTGCACCATCCTGGGCATGAACCCGCCCCACAACCTGTGTCGGACCGAGGTGGCCATGGGCTCGAGCATCGCGGTGGCCGAAGGATTCGTGCGGGCCGGGGTCGAAGCGCCGGTGGTGGCGGTGATCGGGGACAGCACGTTCTTCCACGCGGGAATTCCGCCCCTGCTCAATGCGGCCAGCAAGAACGTACGGCTCACCGTGCTGGTCCTCGACAACCATCACGCGGCCATGACCGGGTTCCAGCCCTCCCCCACCCAATACCGCCCCACCCCCGGAGCCCCGGCCCAGCCCCTCAGCATCGAGGAGCTCGCCCGGGCCGCCCGGGTACGACGGGTGCGCAAGACGTTGCCCTACTTCACCCGCCGGCTGTCCCGGGTGCTCGCCACGGCCCTCAGATCCCCCGGGGTGCAGGTGGTGGTGGCCGAGGCCCCGTGCGTGCGCCGGTCCACCGCCCGGGTGGTGATCCCGTACCAGGTGCGCCCCGATCGGTGCGTGGGCCCCGACCGGTGCCGGCCATCCTGCCTCGAGGCGGTCAACTGCCCGGCGCTGGAGCTCGGCGACGGCGCGGCCGGGGTCCGGATCGACGCCGACCGGTGCCTGGGGTGCGGGTTGTGCGCCGAGGCGTGCCCCTACCGGGCGATCCGCCGGCGCATCCGTTCCCGGAGGCGGCTCCCGTGAACCTGGACGTGGTGGCCTGCGGAGTGGGGGGCCAGGGCGTGGTGACCCTGGGGCGGGTGGTGGCAGGGGCGGCCCTCCGCGAGGGGTACGACGTGCGCCTGCTGGGGCAGTCCGGCCTGAGCCAGGTGGGGGCCCCGGTCATGGTCCACGTCCGGATCGGGACCCCGGCCGGCCCCAGCCCCAAGGTCCCCCTGGGCACGGCCGACGTGGTCATCGGCCTCGAGCGGATGGAGGCCTTGAAGCTGACCCCCTACCTCCGACCGGGCGGCACCGCCCTGCTGTCGGACGAGGAGGTCCGACCCTATGAGGCCCGGTTCCGACCCGAGGCGTACCCGGACCGGGAAACCGTGGAGACCGCGTTCCCCGCGCAGCGGGTGCTCTGGATCCCCGCCCTGGAGCTCGCCCGCCGCCACGGCTCCCCGGCCTACGTGGGGGCCGTGATGGCCGGCGCCCTGGCCGCCGTGTCGAACGTGGTGGACCGGGACCAGCTGGTGCTGGCGCTCCGCGCCGAACGCCCCCACGAGGCGGACGAAGAGGTCGAGGCCTTTTTCGCAGGCTACGAGTTCCTGGCCGGAACCGGCGACTGATACCAAGTTGCGTTCAAAGCCATCGGCCCCCTGAGCAGAGGGGCAATGGACCTGTCGGAGAGCCGGGCGCGGCCCCTTAGCTCGCCGCGCAGCGCCTCTGACCCTCGGACCACGAAATGGTTCGGATTCCACCGAGTTGCCATGAAACCAACTCGCCTGGCCTGTGCCTGCGCGGCGAATCTCAGTGCCCGGCTTCGCGCCCGGCCGGAGGCAGGTCCATTGCCCCTCCCCACGACAGCTCTCGGTTTGAACGCAACTCGGTATGAATCCGGTCGCCCCCCAGCGGGGGTCAGGCCGCGGCCCGGTCCTCGCCCCCCACACCCAGCACCGCTTCCACGTCGACCCCGGCCTGGGCCGCGTCCAGGGTTGTGGCGATGGTCCGGGCGAACGGTTTCTCCCCTTCGGGATCCGGCTGGGTGAGGTCCGCGTCCACGGGCGGGGTGAACGGCTCGCCCGACGCCTTTCGCACCAACCGAACCCAGGGCCGGATCAGCTCGGCGTGGTTCTGGCGGCACACCACCCCCACCTCCCCCGTGTCCAGGCGCACCACCGACCCGATCGGGTAGATGCCCACACACTGGATGAACTTCTGCACGAACACCGGGTAGAAGTCGGTCTTGGACCACTCGTAGATCTTCTGTAGGGCCTGGTGGCTCGGCATGCCCTTGTGGTACACGCGGTCCGAGGTGATGGCGTCGTACACGTCCACGATGGCCGCGATCAGGCCGAACTTGCCGATGGCCATGCCCGAGACCCCCCGGGGGTAGCCCCGGCCGTTGAACCGCTCGTGGTGGTTCAGGGCCACGGCCGCACTCTCGTTGGGCACGTTGCGGGTGTCCATCAGGATCTTGGCGCCGTGGAGCGTGTGGGTCTTCATCACGGCGAACTCCTCGTCGGTCAGCCGGCCCGGCTTGTTCAGGATCTGTTCCGGCACCCGCATCTTGCCCACGTCGTGGAGGATCGCCCCGACCCCCAAACGCCGCAGCTCCTCCTTCACGATCCCCAGATGCCGCCCCAGGGCCAGGGCCAGTACGCTCACGTTCACCGAGTGCTGGAAGGTGTAGTCGTCGAAGCTCTTGAGCCGCGATAGGCTCGTGATGGCGTCGGGGTTGCGGAAGATCGAGTCCACCATCTTGTCCACTGTCTCGGCGGCCCGCTCGCCGTCGATGCTCTTGCCCATGCGGGCGTCGTGGAGCAGATCCTTCACCAGCGCCTTGGCCTCGGCGTACACCACCTTGGCCCGCCGGACCTCCTCCTCGAAGGCGGCCTGTTCCTTGGAGAGCTGCACCGGGGGGCCCTCCGCCCCCTTGGCGGCCACCTCCTGCTCCATCCGCTGCCGGACCTCCGCGTCCGCTTCCTCCACCGACACGGCTCGGGAGCTGTCCTTCCCCTTGGCCGTGTTGATGTACACCTCCTGGATCCCGTGCTCCCGGATGAGGTCGATCTCCTTGGCGCTGCGGATCTTTTTCTTGTTGCTCATGAAGGGGTGGTCCATCCAGGGGACGTTGAAGTCCTCGATGAACATCCCCACTTCCAGGTCTTCCACCGCGATCTTCTTGATCATCGTCGACCCCTCGAACGCCTCTCGTCCCAAACCTCCCTTACGGATCGGCACGGCCCGCCGAGCCTTGAGGCGCGACTTGACACCCTGCCGGAAGGGCGGGTATCAAGCCCTTTCCCGCGCGGGAACCGGCCCGCGGTCCGCTCGGCCTTTGCCGGGCGTTGGCCCCGGCAACACGTTCAGGGAGGAGTACGGATGTCGCAGCCCAAGAAGGTGAACCTGGATCAGGCCGTCATCTGGGCCGTGGGATGCCTGGTGGTGGGCTTCGTGGTGGGCATCGTGTCGGGGTACTTCGTCGCCCGTACCCCAGGGCCCAGGCCCGCGCCGGTGACCCAGCCCGCCCCGGCCGTGGCCCCTCCCTCGTCCACGCTGGGGAGCCTCACCGTGGAGATCCGGGAGCTCAAGAACATCCTGAAGAACGATCCCACCAACCGCACGGCGTGGGTGCGGCTGGGGAACCTCTATTTCGACACCGACCAGTACATGGAGGCGATCGACGCCTATACCAAGGCCCTGGAGCTCGACCCCAACGACCCCGACGTGATCACCGACCGGGGCATCATGTACCGCCGCATCGGCGACTTTCAAAAGGCGGTGGAGGAGTTTCGCCGGGCCGCCGACCTGGACCCGTCCCACCTGAACAGCCTGCTGAACCTGGGGGTGGTGCTGCGGTACGACCTCAACGACCTCGAGGGCGCCATGAAGGCGTGGCAGCGGTACCTGGAGCGTAAGCCCCCGGCCGAGATGGCGGGCAAGATCCGGGCCGAGATCGAGGCGATCCGCAAGCAACTGCCGTAAATCGGGATAGGGGCGGCGGAGCATCGTCTCCGCCGACCCCTCCCACACCACCCGGCATGCGGGTCCGCACCGGGCGGTTCGAAAGGTTG
>JAADGT010000329.1 GCA_013152215.1 Deltaproteobacteria bacterium | reverse complement strand
TCGGTCCCCGGGGCATGCGGATCCTTGAGGTGGAGGACTTCGACGTGCTGGTGGTCCCGTCCCTGGGGAGACTGTGGCCCCTGCTGCGGTTCCTCGATGCGGTGGGCGAGGACACGGAGGTCACGGCCGGCGTCGAAGGGCCGGAGACCGTTTCTTTCTTTCCCCGGGACCGACGAAGGGTGCGGCTGTCGGTGAGGGATCGAACGGTGACCTTCGGGGACGAGACGTCGAAGACCACCATGATCCCCCGGTGGTCGCCGTTCACCCACCGGGTCGAGGTGTACGTGCCCGAACGGGTGTTCCGCGAGGCCTTCGGGTACGAGATTCGATGGGACGAGCCGACCTTGACCCTGACCGTGCGGACCCCCGTGTATCCGGAGTGGTACCTCCAGAAGCTGCGGTCCAAGCGGATCGAATGGCGGAACATCCAGGAGGTTCCTCCCAATCTTCCGGAGAAGTTCGGCCCGGCCCAGCCTCCCGAGAACGGCGTCCAGTTCGTGGAGCTCTCGTTCACGGGCCGGTACGCCGCCAGGGAGGACCTGAGCGAGCGGGACGTATGGATCTACCGGCCGAGACAGCGGATCTGGGGCAGGGCTGCGGAGGGAGCGTTCCGGTTCGATCTGAGCGAGCGCGGATGGCTGTGGGGGAGCGACCGCACCCTGGACGAGCCGGGGCTCCTGGTGGAGCGGATGTGGTGGCAGCGCTCCGGCGACCGCCAGCGGCTGTCGGTGGGGGATGCGGAGCTCTCCCTGGGCGAGCTGGTGTTCCCGTCCGCACCCATGACCGGCGTGCGGTGGGGGACGGGGCGCAGGGCCCCGGGGCGGACCACAGAGATCACGGTGGAGGACGAGGCGCCGTTGGACAGCCAGGTGGACCTGTACCTCAACGATCGGTTCGTGGCGTCGCTGCGGGTGCGGGACCCGTTGCGCGACCGCCAAGGGATGGGGTTCTTTCGGTTCGAGGGGATCACCCTGATCCCGGGCCGCGCCAACGAGATCCGTTTGGTGATCACCGAGCCCACCGGGATCCGTCGGGAACGGTTGCGTACCGTGTGGGGCGAAGCAGGGCGTCTGGCGCCGGGGGAGGTGTCTTTTCTCGGGGGCGTCGGCACGTTCCGCCGAAAGGACCGCTGGGAGAACCACGGCGTGTTCGCCGGGGGGAGCCTTGGGTACGGCTTGGGGGAGACGGTCCGGCTGGACCTGATGGGCGCCTATCAGGCCCGGTTCCTCCGGCCGGAGTTCCGCGGCGAAAGGGGGGAGGTGTTGGGGGAGACGTTCCTGCCCGCTCCGGAGGAGAGCGTCCACGCCGGGGTGGGGGTCACCTGGACCCCCGGGGGAACGAGCCGCTTCCGCACCGACCTCGCCTGGTCGGCTCCTTTGGAGGGTAGACGGGACCCCGACTGGGCGGTGCGGGTGACCGGGGACGTCCGAAAGGGGGCGTGGCGCTGGCGCGGGGATGGGTTCCGGCTGGGCTCGGAGTTCTTCGACGGATGGTCGGTGGTGACCCGGGACCGTCTCGGGGCGTGGACGAGCCTGGCGTGGACGCCCCTGCCGGGATACCGCCTCTACGGAGGCATGGGGACGGTGCGAAACAATCTGGACGGGGCCCGGGACGAGACGCTCAGGGAGAACATAGAGCGTGTGGAGCTCACCCTGGGAAGGCTGTTGCCCCGCACCCGGCTCAGCCTGGCGGCCGATTACGTCCAGCAGCTCTGGGACGGGGGGGATAACCTGAGCCTCTACTCCGCCGAGATCGACGCCTGGCCGTTTGCGAACCTCGATCTCTCGTGGCGGACATACTTGGGGGATCGCCTGAACGTGGCCCGTCACTCCGATCTGGTGGACGATATCCGGCTGCTGGAGCTCCCGTTCTACCGCGACCCGTACACCGGCGGGCAGATCCGGTGGAACCTCTGGAAGGGGGGCGGCGTGTACGCGAGCCACTGGAACTTCCAGACCCGGAAGCAGAGTCAGTTCGGAATCTCCCTCGCCGGGCGCGGGAAGCTGCGGTGGGACTTTCAGAGCGAGTTGGGCAAGGACTGGGATCCGGATGCGACCTCGTTGGTGGAGACATTGGTGTGGCGGGGGCGGTTGAGCCTCTACCCGACCCGCTCCACCTCCCGTCGCGTGTCCCTGTCGGCCGTGTACCGGCGGGACCGGTGGAGCCTGGTGGGCTCGTTCAACGTGCTGGAGCTGTTCGGGTTCCGCGGTGCCGAGGCCACATGGCTCACGGGCAGACGGATCAGCCCGGACGCAGGATGCGTGCTGGGGAAGGTGTTCCTGGACCGCAACGGGGACGGCCTGCGCCAGCCCGACGAACCGGGCGTGCCCGGTGTCCAGGTGAAGATGGGACGCCTGGCCGCCCGCACCGACGCCGATGGAGGGTTCGTGTTCCCCAGGGGGCGGCTGCGGGAAAAAGGACGGGTGGTGCTGGACGTGCGCGTTTTGGACGCCCTGTACACCCCGACCAACGCCGTGCGGGAGGTGGAGTGGGCGCGGGGAGCCGTGACCCCGGTCGACCTGGGGGTGGCGATCGCGGGTGCGGTGTTGGGCAAGGTGGAGGTGGACACCCCGGAGGGAAAGCGTCCGATGCCCGGGGTGTGGGTCGGGTTGTTCGACGAGGAAGGGGTCAGGGTCGGCCGTTCCCTCACGGCGTCGGACGGCACGTTCTACATCGGGGAGGTCCTCCCCGGAGGGTACTGGGTGCGGGTGGAGGAGGACTCGGTGCCCCCCGGGTGGGCGGTGCGGACCCCGCCCCAGCGGGTCCGGGTCGTGTCCGGGGAGGAGTTCCCCGAGGAGACTCGGGTGGACTTTCTGGTGGTGCACGGGGGGCAAACCGACGACGGCGAGGGATAGTTCCAAGGGGGACGGTCGCTCGGCGACCGCAGGAGGAGAGTCATGGGAAGGCTCGGTTGGTGCAGCGTTGCGGCAGTGGCTTTGTTGCTGGCCGGTGCGGAGGCCCTGGCGGCTCCCAAGGGACCCCCGGGACGATTCATCGTGAAGACCCGGTCGGGCCTGGTGGCCGCCTCTTCCCTGGCCCAGGCCGCAGGCCGGGGGTACCGGTTCGGCCCTGCCTTTGGTCACGGGCGGTTCCGGACGGTCCAGGCGCCCCCGGGCCTGCCGGCCCAGAAGGTTCTGGAGCAGCTGTCCCGGCTGCCCCAGGTGGAGTATGTGGAGCCGGACCACTGGATCCGGGCGGTGTGGGTGCCCAACGACCCGTTGTGGTCGAAGCAGTGGAACTTCCGCCTCATCGGCGTGGACGATGCGTGGGACGTGATCCAGGGCGGCGATCCGTCGGTGGTGGTGGCGGTGGTGGACACGGGGGTGGCCTACGAGGACTACGGGGTCTACCGGAAGGCACCCGACTTCTCGGGAACCGTGTTCGTGCCGGGCTACGACTTCGTCAACGACGACCCCCACCCGAACGATGACAACGGGCACGGGACTCATGTGGCCGGGACCATCGCCGAGACCACCGACAACGGCGAGGGGGTGAGCGGCATCGCGTTCCGCTCGGCGGTGATGCCCCTGAAGGCGCTGGGCTCGGACGGCACGGGGCTGTACAGCGACGTGGTAAGGGCCATCTACTGGGCCGTGGACCACGGGGCGCAGGTGATCAACCTGAGCATCACCGGCGACGAGCCGTCCTCGGCCCTCTACGACGCCCTGCGATACGCATGGGGACGGGACGTGGTGGTCGTGGCCGCGGTGGGGAACGACGCCGGTCCCGTGGGGTACCCGGCAAGGTACAACGACGTGTGTATCTCGGTAGGGGCGGTCGGAAGCAACGGGCTTCGGGCGCCCTACAGCAACTACGGTCCTACGCTCGACCTCGTGGCCCCGGGGGGCGGGGTGGGGGAGGGCATCGTCCAGCAGACCCTGTACATGCGCAACCCCGCCTATTTTACGTATCAGTCGTGGAGCGGCACCAGCATGGCGGCTCCCCATGTGTCCGCGGCGGCAGCGCTGCTGAAGGCCCTCGGGGTCTCTTCGGCGGCCGAGGTGGAGTCGATCCTGGTTGCGACCGCAACCGACAAAGGAATCGCCGGGTGGGACGCGTACTACGGGTACGGCCTGGTGAACGTGGGCGCTGCGGTGGCCGCCTCCGGAGGCACCCCCCCGCCGCCCCCACCTCCTTCTGAGCCCCCGCCGGAGCCTCCTCCCGAAGGGGGGATCGTGATCGACGACGGAGATGCAGGGACCTGGTCCCAAGGGGTGTGGTCCCCGTCGTCGGTGGCTGGGGGGTACGACGGAGACAGCCTCTACACCTCTGGGTACGACGGCGACGTGTACCGTTGGATGCCCTCGCTTCCGGCGTCCGGGGAGTACGAGGTGTACCTGTGGTGGGTCGCCAGCCGGGGCCGGAGCACCCGGGTGCCCGTGAGGGTCCGCCACGCCGCTGGAATCTGGCAGGGGGAGGTGGATCAGACCCAGAACGGCAGCCGCTGGAACTACCTGGGAACGTGGACGTTCCCAGCCGGTATGATCGGGTACGTGGAGGTGTCGGGCGAGAACGGCCAGGCCTCGGCCGATGCCGTTCGTTTCGTGGCGGTGGAGGGGCCGGGGAACAACCCGCCGGAGCCCCAGGACGACGCGGCCGAGACCCCGGAGGACACGTCCGTGGAGGTGGACGTGCTGGCCAACGACTCCGATCCGGATGGGGACGCCCTGAGCTTGGTGTCGGTGGACGCTCCCCTGCACGGCACGGCCGAGGTCCAAGGGAACCGGGTGCTCTACACCCCTGCGCCCGACTACTGGGGGGAGGACGGGTTCGCCTACACCGTGGACGACGGGCATGGGGGCACGGCTCAGGCCCGGGTCTCGGTGAACGTGCTCCCCGTGAACGATGCACCCAGGCCCCAGGACGACACGGCCTCCACCGTGGAGGGCCAGGCCGTGGAGATCGTGGTCACGGCCAATGACGCCGACCCCGACGGGGATGCCATGTCCGTCGTCTCGGTGACCTCGCCCTCGACCGGCGTGGCGGAGGTGGTGTCTGCGTCCACGGTTCGGTACACGCCGGATCCGGGGTTCGTGGGGGAGGACCGGTTCTCCTACGAGGTGACGGACCCCGACGGGGCCGTGGGCACGGCCCAGGTGGTGGTCACGGTGGCCTCGGCGACGCCTCCCGGCCCCTCCGTGGAGGTGGTGCTGGACGACGGGGACCCCGGTACGACCTCCGGCGGGCTGTGGAGGCAGAGCTCCATCGCGGGCGGGGGCGGCGACAGCCTGTACTGCGTAGGTTATCCCACGGACTGGTACCGCTGGGCTCCGGATCTGCCCATCGCCGGCAGCTACGATGTGTACCTCTGGTGGACGGCCAGCGGCGGCCGGAGCTCCCGGGTTCCCGTGCTCGTGTCCCACGCCGGGGGGACCTCCGAGCTCGAGGTGGATCAGACCACGAACGGCTCCACGTGGAACCTGCTCGGCCGGTGGACCTTCGACGCCGGAAGCTCGGGGTACGTGGAGATCTCGGGCAAGAACGGCCAGGCGTCCGCGGACGCGGTCCGATTCGTGTCGGCCGGCGGAGCGCCTCCGCCGGAGCCCCCGCCGCCCGAGCCCCCTCCCCCGGAGCCCGAGCCCTCGCCGACGGTATCGGTCGTGGTGGACAACGGTGATCCGGGCACGGAAAGCACCGGCTACTGGTTCGTGTCCCACGCACCCCAGCCCTACGGGGTGGACAGCCTCTACTGCTCCGGCAGACCCGGCGACACCTACCGGTGGACGCCGAATCTTCCGGAGGACGGGCGGTATCAGGTCCTGCTGTGGTGGACCCAGGGGGCGGGACGCTCCACCCGGGTCCCCGTGATCGTGGGCCATGCCGCCGGGCAGTATCAGACCACCGTGGACCAGACCCAGAATGGCGGGCAGTGGAACCTGATCGGAGAGTGGGACTTCTTCCAGGGCACCGGAGGCTACGTGAAGATCACGGGCGAGAACGGCCAGGCCTCGGCCGACGCCGTTCTCTTCGTCCGCGTGGGCGACCTGAGCATCCCCCCGCCGGAGCCCCCGCCAGAACCTCCGCCGCCGGAGCCTCCTCCGTCGGGAGGGGAGGCCGTGGTCATGGACGACGGGGATCCGGGGACGACCCAAAGCGGGGTGTGGAGGCCCTCGTCCGCACCCGGCGGCCACGACGGCGACAGCCTCTACTGCCCGGGGTACGGGACCGACCGGTACCGCTGGACCCCGCTTCTCCCGGCAGCGGGCGAGTACGACGTGTACCTGTGGTGGACCTCCTCGGCCGGACGCTCGGCACGGGTTCCGGTGCGCGTGGGGCATGCCGATGGGGTTTGGGAGACCACGGTGGACCAGCGCACCGGCGGAGGAGTGTGGCAGCACCTCGGCCGGTGGCGGTTCGATGCGGGTGAGGCCGGGTACGTGGAGGTCACGGGCGAGAACGGCCAGGCCTCGGCCGACGCCGTGCGGTTCGTGCCGGTAACCCCCTGAGGCTCGTCCCAGTCTCGCCTCTCGCGGGGGAGGATGGAGACCCGATCCGGGTTCGCCGGGTCGGGTCTCCCATTACCTTCAGACCACCAACTACTTTACCCGGCGACAAAATAGACGCGTTTTTCCGGAGGCAGGTCCCTTACCCCCAATCAGGGAGGCAAGCGCGCCTATTTAGATGCCGGGTTGATAGCCCGATTATCCATGAAGCCTTCTGCTGCAACCGCCGGTTGCACGCCATGTCGGGGCGTGCCCGCGCCTCGGGGCCCGGCGTACCCTTCCCGTACGCCTGCGCCCTCAGTTCTGCGCTTGCCCCGGTTTGGTCCGCACTCGGCGGTTTCGCGACGAACGCTCATGGGGAATCCGGGCTAGGAGATGCTGCCAGGGCAGGAGGGGGGGCGGTTCCGTCCGGGTGCGAAACCGCGCTCCGGATTCACGAGCAGATGGGGAGCGGCGTGGTACGGTCTCGCCGGTCCGGGTTGGGAGGCGGCTCGCGGCCTCCAGTACGGGTCCGCTCGTGCCGATGAGTGTCTTTGAAGGAATCAGTTCCCTTTTTCTGTTCGGAGGGCGAGATGGGACGTGCACGAGCGGTGATTTTGGCCGGAGCGCTCTCGCTGCTGGCGCTGGGCGGCACGGCCTGGGCGGGCACGAAGGCGGGAATGCTGGCGAAGATCAGGATTCGGATCGACCCGGCCGTCTTCTTGGGAGGGGTGGGGGGAGGGGCGGTCTCCGACACGTGGGTGGCAACGGTGCGGGACGAGGCGG
>JAADGT010000191.1 GCA_013152215.1 Deltaproteobacteria bacterium | reverse complement strand
GGCCCCGGCGTCACGGCGTCCCGGCTCAGCCAGGGCGCCCCCGCCAGACTCTCTGCCACGAACCCCGCCACCCACCGGAACACCCGGCCCTCGTCCCGGAACCGAACCTCACGCTTCGCCGGGTGCACGTTCACGTCGATCTCGTCCGGCGGCATCTCCACCCACAGAAGAGCCACCGGGTACCGCCCCTTCTCCAGGAGCCCCCGGTACCCCTCGGTCACCGCCCGCACCAGCAGGCGATCCTGCACCGGCCGACCGTTCACGAAGAGCCTGAGCCCCCGTCGGTGCCCCCGCCCTTCGTGGGGGGCCGCGAACGCGAAGACCAGCTCCCGCCCGTCCGCCTGAGTTCGGGCCCAGTACAGCCCTCCGGGCGCCTCGGCCCCCGCCACCTGGGCCGCCCGTTCCTCCAAGCTCTGCCCGGGCGGCACGGCCAGAGAAATCCGGCCCTGGCTCCGTAGCTCGAACCCCACGTCGAAGTGCACCAGGGCCAGCTGGGTCACCGTTTCCACACAGTGCCGGAGCTCGGTGGCGTCGCCCTTGAGGAACTTCAACCGGGCCGGCACGTTGAAGAACAGATCGGCCACCTCCACCGTGGTGCCCGGGGGCGCGCCGGCCGCCTCCACCGCCACGACCTTGCCGCCCTCCACCCGAATCACGGTGGCCTCCGGGGCCTCGGGCGGCCGGGTCACGATCCTCATCCGGCTCACCGACGCGATGCTCGGCAGGGCCTCTCCCCGAAATCCCAGCGTGGTGATGGTGTCCAGATCGTCGGCCGAGGCGATCTTGCTGGTGGCATGGCGTTCCAGGGCCAGCAAGGCGTCCTCCCGGCCCATGCCCTCGCCGTCGTCCTCCACGGCGATGAGCCGCTTGCCGGCGCCTTCCAGCCGCACCCGGACCCGGCCGGCCCCCGCGTCCACCGCGTTCTCCACCAGCTCCTTCACCACGCTGGCCGGCCGCTCCACCACCTCGCCGGCCGCGATCCGGTTGGCGATCTCGTCGGGCAGAACCCTCACCCTGGGGCGGGTCATCGGGGCCTGATCGGACATGTGGGCGAGACCTCCTACGGTCTACGGTCGCCGGGCTTCGGTCGTGGAAGGGGATACCGTCACTTTAGCTGCGGCGAACTCTAGCACCCCGGTTTCCCGCCCCTCAAGTCTTGCCCCGCGCCGGCCGACACAACAAGGGTCGGGTCCGCCGTTCCTTGCCACGGATTGTCCCATGCGCATCCTGGTCGTAGACGACAGCAGCATCATCCGGCGGAAGGCCGCCGAGATCCTGGAGCAGGCCGGTCACGAGTGCGACCTGGCGGAAAACGGTCTCGAAGGCATCAAGATGGCCCTCTCCAACACCTACGACGCCATCCTGACCGACATCGTCATGCCGGTGCTCGACGGCCTGAAGCTGATCCTCCGGCTCCGGGCCAGCGCCAAGACCCGCCACGTACCGATCCTGGTGCTCACCTCCCGGTCCGACTCGGACACCGTGCTTCAGGCCCGGGAACTCGGCGTGGACGGCTACCTGCTGAAACCCCTCGATCCCGAGATCCTCCTCGAACGCCTCAGCAGCCTGCGACGTCACTCAACGAACCAGGACGACTGACCCCACCCCGCCTCACCACGGGTTCCGTGCGCCCAAACCTCCCTCTTGCCAACCGTTCGGCCGATGGATATACTCGCCGCCGATTCGGCCCTACCGTTCGTGGGAGAGACGGATTGCCGGACCAACCCCCACCGACGACCTCGCGATTTGCGGCGAAAATACGGCGCTTCGGGTCTTGACACCCGTTTTGAACCGCTGTTATGCTCCGCGCGCGAGGTTTTTTATTGACCTCCACCGTCCCGCTTCGGGCGGCTTGGTTCGGCGATAAAGAGAGGGTTCGGAGGGGTAGTTTCCATTTCCAACGACCTGGCAAAAAGGAGGTGAGCCACCGGAGGAAGCAAGGAGAGGGTTCACAGGACCGAAAGTTGCGTGAAGGGTTGGGTCAACCAACTACAGGAGGAATGGGAATGAAGAAAAAACTGCTTGTCGCTCTGTCGAGCACCCTCGCCGTCGCGATGGCCCTGCCGGCTTTCGCGAAGGACCACAGCATCAACGGCTTTTATCGCGTCCGTTTCATGCAGTACGGCCAAAAGCTGGCCAAGGACATGGAGCCCAACACCCTCGTCGACCAGCGGGCCCGCTTCAAGTGGACCATGGGCCTCAACGAGTACGTGAGCGTCACGTACTACGGCGAGGTGGACATGCAGTACGGTGACGCGGCCTACGGCGGAGCCCGCGGCGGGGCCCCCGGCTCGACTCGGAACCAGGGCGGCGCCATCGGCGGTGACACCGTCAACCTGGAGACCAAGAACCTGTACGTGAACGTGAAGATCCCCGACACCCCGGTGAGCGCCCGGGTGGGCCTGCAGGGCTTCGGCGACAACTGGGACCTCGTGTTCGTGGGTGCCGACATGGCCGGGGTGAAGGTCTCCGCCAAGCTCGACGCCTTCACCGTGACCGGCATCTGGTCCAAGTGGCAGGAAGGCAGTGCCGGCGGGGACAGCAACGAGGACGACGTGGACTTCTGGGGCCTGCAGGTCGGTCTGAAGCCCATCCAGGGCCTGAAGCTCGGTGTGGACGGGTACTACATCAACGCCAACGGCGACGGGAGCCTGGGCATCCCGGTGAGCGCGGGCGATGACCTGTACTACCTGGGCGTGAATGCGGCCTACAAGCTGCCCACGGTGAACCTGAAAGCCTGGGCGTTCTACAACTTCGGCACCATGAACGCCGAAGGCGACGAGGAAGCCGATGTGTCCGGTTGGGCCGCGAGCATCAAGGGCACCACGTCCGTGGCCGGCGCCAAGGTGGGCCTGCGGCTGTTCTACTTCTCCGGTGACGACGACGCCACGGACGGCGATGTGAACTCCGCGGTGCTCCTCACGACTGCCCAGGAGAACTTCCCGTTCTACATGGACAACCTCATGCTCCTCACCCCCGACGCCACCTGGACCACGATCGGGTCCGAGGGCTACGGCTTCAACGATGCCCAGGCCGCGGGTTACGGTCTGTGGGGCGCCATCCTGAGCACCTCCTATGTGCCGCCGACGATGAAGCAGGCGTACGCCAAGGTCTCCGTCGGTTACATGGCCGCTGTGGAGGACGACCGGAACACGGCGGGCACGAAGCGCGAGGGCAACAGCCTGGGCACCGAGATCGCGGCCCGGGTGGGTTACAAGGTGGCCGAGATCGTGGACGTCTCCCTGAACGGGTCGATCCTGTCCCTGGGTGACTTCTTCGACAAGCAGGCTTCCGGCGGCGAGGACCCGGACAACCCCTACGTCCTCTACGCCATGGTGAACGTGGGCTTCTAAGCCCGGCGCCCACCACGCTACAAAAAAGCCCCGGAGGGTATCCCCTCCGGGGCTTTTTCTCTATTGGTGTGCCGCGTCCTTCCGGGGGGCGAGGCGCACCCAACCGAATGCACCGACTCCGCAAAGGCGGAGGGAGACGCGAAGTAACTTCCCGCCTCCAGGGGGGTACCTGGGGCGTCACGGCCCGTCTTTGACGAGCCCGCGTGGCTGGGCCATACTAAAGGCCGCTTTACCCTGCAGCCCTTCCGCTCTTTCTGGAGGCGGCGTTCCCATGAAACACACCGTTTCCGCGATCCTCGTGGCCGCGCTCTGTTCGGCGCCCGCCTTCGGTGCCGACAGCCTGTTCACCGACGTGACCCGCCTGGCCGGCGTGGGCGACGCCGGCAACGGCAAGGGCGTGGCGTTCGCCGACATCGACAACGACGGCGACTGGGACCTGTACGTGTCGAACAAGGGCGGGGCCAACCGCCTGTACCGCAACAACGGCGACGGCACGTTCACCGACGTCACGGCCGAGGCCGGCGACAACCTGGGGGACGCCGGGTACTGCATGGGGTCGATCTTCTTCGACTTCGACAACGACGGGTGGGTCGACCTCTATCTCGCCAAGGGCGGCCGGTACGAGGTGGAGGCCAACCGCCTGCTCAGGAACGTGGGCGGCCGGTTCGTGGACGTGACCGACTCGGCCGGGGTGGGGTCCAAGGCGTTCACCTATGCCGCGGCAGCGGCCGACTACGACAACGACGGGTACCTGGACCTGTACCTGGCCAACTACGGCGTGGGCGCCAAGAACCAGCTGTTCCACAACAACGGGGACGGCACCTTCACCGAGGTCACCGACCAGGCGGGCGTGGGAGACCGGTCTTGGTCGTGGATGGCGGTGTGGGCCGACGTGAACGGCGACGGGTGGCAGGACCTGTACGTGGTGAACGGCCGGTACCCGGCCGGCGAGCCGAACCGGCTGTACCTGAACAACCGGGACGGCACGTTCCGGGACGTGAGCCGCGAGGCGGGGGTGGCGGACGCCAACTGGGGCCTGGGCGCGGCCTTTGCCGACGTGGACTCGGACGGCGATCTGGACCTGTTCGTGTCCAACTATGTGGGCCCCAACGCCCTGTACCTGAACGACGGCGCCGGCCGGTTCACCGAGGTGGGGGCCCAGGCCGGTCTGGCCGACGAGGGATGGGGCAAGGGCCCTGCTTTCGGCGACATCGACCACGACGGCGACCTGGACCTGTACGAAGGCGACTGCAAGGTGGCGAACCAGCTCTACCGCAACAACGGGGACGGGACCTTCACGAACATCGCGGATCGCAACCCGGACGTGCGGTGCGAGACCGTTCGGACCAAGGGCACGATGTTCGCCGACGTGGACTCGGACGGGGACCTGGACCTGTACGTGGTGAACTGGGGCGTGGAGAACCGGCTGCTGCGCAACACGCTCGACGACGGCAACTGGCTCAAGGTCCGGCTCGTGGGCACCCTGTCGAACCGCATGGCCGTGGGGTCCCGGGTGTGGGTGCGCAGGGAGGGCAAGTTGGTGGGCATGGCCGAGCTCCCCACGGCCTCCGGATTTTGCGCCCAGCCCCCCCAGGAGCTCCTCTTCGGCGTTCAAGCAGGCGCCACCTACACCGTAGAGGTGCGGTTCCCAAGCGGGGCCCGCAAGATCCTCACCGGGATCACTCCCGGCCGGGTGCTCACCATCGAGGAGCCGCGTGAGCTCGCTTCCCGCTGAGCGGGTGCCTCGAACGAAACCAAACAGGGCTGCCCAGGGGCAGCCCTTTTGTTCGTCCGCAGGAGGGCCGGCGCTTTTGGCCCTGTCGGCCGGGGTGCTGGCCTACGAGCTCCTCCTGCTGCGGGTGTTCTCGGTGCTCATGTGGTACCACTTCGCCAGCCT
>JAADGT010000147.1 GCA_013152215.1 Deltaproteobacteria bacterium | reverse complement strand
CGGGCTTCCCCTCGGCCGGCTGCAGCACCACCTCCACCGCCGGGCCCATACCCCGGAAATCTCCGGTGAGCTCCCGCAGGAGCAACCGGTCGCCGTTCTCCAGGTCCACCGAGGCCCCCCGCGCCACCTTCCGGCGGTGGAACAGGATGTTCCGTCGGGGGCCGAACACCGTCAGCCAGGCCGCCCGACCGCCGGCCTGGCCGTAGGACGACTGATAGAAGTAGATCCCCTTGTAGATGAGCGGATCGTTGACCTCGATGCGCTTCTTCAGCACCTCCCGGCCGTTCTCCAGCACGGTCAGGTCGCTGAGGTAGTCCCGGGGTCTGCCCGTGGGCCGGCCCTGGCGGTCCGTGTAGAAGGTGACCTGGAAGTCGTCGCATCGCACCTCGAACCCCAGGTCCTTCACCCCGCCCCCGCGAAGCCGCACCTGGCTCACGCTCTGGCCCTCGGGGATGTTCACGAACCCCTTGAACCCCCAAAGGGCCCCCACCAGGGCACCGATGCCGAACAGGAACAGGCTGAAGTGGGTCACGTACACGCCCATGCGGCTCCACCCGCCCCGCGTGCCCAGCAGGTACACCGCGCCGTCCCGCTCCTCCCGGTACACCCGTCGCAGGCGCCGGCGCAGCAGCCCTTCGATCGCATCGGCCACGGCCGCCACGTCGGCGCCCTTCACCCGCTTGGTCCATTTCTCGTGGATCGCCACCGGCTTGCCGTCGAACACCGGGTCCCGGTAGGTCATCAGCCGCACGGCGTGGGGCAGGCGCTTCAGGGAACAGAACGTGATGTTCACCAGCAGCAGCACCAGCAGGAGCTGGAACCACCAGGAGTGGTACATGTCGTCCAGGCCCAGGATCCGGATGACCCGGGCCACGCCCTCGCCGTACTCGGCGACGTACACCGCGAACTTCTCGTGCTGCTGGATCACGGTGCCGAACACGCTGGTCGCCGCCAGGGCGATCAGGACCACCACACTCAGCTTGATCGAGGCGAAGAAATCGAAAAGCCTCTTGCCGAGACCCTTGTTCGACGACTCCTTCAACGGGGGTTCTCCTTTCTCGTATTTCGGGCCTCCGGCCCGCTGGGCAGCCGGGCGGCTAGGAAGCTAGAAGGCTGGGAGGCCGGGAGGCGGAAGGGTCGTGCGTCGCAGGTGGTTTGTCGTCCCCACCTCCCAACGACCCAAGACCCACGGCCGTTCACGACCAACGACAGTTGTTCCCGTGACGGGTGACCAGTGACGCGTGACGGGTGGGCCGGCGAGCCGCCCAGCGGACGCGAAGCGTCCCAACGATTCACGATTTACGGCTCTTTACGATTTACAGAAGCTTCGACCAACGACCCTCGGCCCTCACAGCTCCCGGTGGCACTGCAGGCACCGGCCCGCCTCGCGCCGGGCTGCGGCCGGGTTGAAGCCGAGCTCCACCTCCCGGAACCCCTCCTTGCGAAGCCGGCCCGCCAGCTTGGGCATCTCCTCGCGGATCCGCGCCTCGGGCGTCTCCCGGTGGCCGGGGAACGGATGCCGGAGCCTGCGATCCCTCAAACGCATGACCGGAAGGGCCTCCCGGGCCAGGTCGGCGTACATGCCCAGCGCGGCCCGCCGGCCCTGGGCCATGGCCTCCACCGCGGTGGACGGCCCGGCCACGGCGTCGCCGCCGGCATACACCCGTTCCAGGCTGGTGCGCTGGGTTCGCGGGTCCACGCGGATCCGGCCGTCCCGCTCCCGGCGCAGCCCCTGCAACGCCGGGTCCGAGAACACCGGCGACTCCACCGTCTGCCCCAGGGCGGGGACCACGGTGTCCGCCGCGAGCACCCAGTTCCGACCTTCCACCGGCATCGGCCGGGGTCGGCCCGACTCGTCCGGCGGACCCAGCTCCATGGTGCGGACCTCCACCTCCAACCCTTCGCTCCCGGGCCTCACCTCCACCGGGTCGGCCAGGAAGTGGAACCGGACCCCTTCCCGCAGGGCCTCCTCCACCTCCTCGGGTCGGGCCGGCATCTCGTCCCGGGTGCGGCGGTAAAGCAGATGCACCTCCTCCGCGCCCAGGCGAAGGGCCGTGCGGCAAACGTCCATGGCCGCGTTGCCCCCGCCCACCACCACGACCCGCCGTCCCAGGCGGGGCGCCGCCCTGCCCTTGCTCGCCCTCAGCACCTCCTGGAAGTCGATGCAGAGCTCTGCGCCCGGAATCGTCAACGCGACCGAGCGGGCCGCGCCCACGGCCAGAAACACCCCATCGTGGTCCCGAAGGAGATCCGCCACCGCCTTCCCCCCCGGCCCCACGGGGGCCCCGGTCCGGAACGCGATGCCCCGGCCCCGCAGCTCGGCCAACTCCTCGTCCAGGATGTAGGGCGGCAGGCGGTAGTCGGGAATCGTAGTGGCCAGCCGCCCCCCCAGCACCTCGTCGGCCTCGTACACCGTGACCGATGCGCCCAGCACGCTCAGGAAGTAGGCGCACGACAGCCCCGCCGGACCCGAGCCCACCACGGCCACCCGCAGGGCCCCCCCGTCCAGATGGACGACCTTGGACGGGCCGGCCTCCGGGCGGCGGGCCCGCACCTGGTCCGCCATGAACCGTTTGCACCCGTTGATCGCGATGGGCTCGCCGTCGATCCCCCGCACGCAGTGGGTCTCGCAGGGATGGGGGCAGATGCGGCCGATCACACCCACCAGGGGCAGCCGGGTCCGAGCCAAGGCGTGGCCCTGGTCGGGATCGCCGTCGAGGATGAGCTGGAGATAGTCGGGGATCGGGACCCGCGCCGGGCAGGCGTCCTGGCACGGGGGATGGGGGGTGGTGGGGCCCCACCGGGCGTCGGCCCACGCCACGGCGAGCACGAAGCCGGCGGTCCCGACGAGGAACAGGTGGCCGTAGGAGAATCCGTTCCAGACCGCCAGGACCAGCCCGATGGCCAAGGGGAGCAGAATCGCGAAGAGCACTCCCGTGGCCCAGCGGCGCTGGTACATCTGGCCCGCGCCGGCCGCCACCAACGACAGCCACGCCCCCTTCGGGCGCAGGCGGCGCTCCAGCGCGATCTCGTGGAGCAGCCGTTCCCGGCCGCGGAGCTTTCCCGAGCAGGTTCGGCAGCGCAGGGCCTTGCCCTTCGGCTCGATCCGGCAGAGGCTACAGTCCCAGTATCGTTCCATTCCGCCATCGAGGTTCGAGGTGAAAAGGTCGCTTCCTCCCTGCCGCGCTCCAGGCCTCTTCGCTTCCCCACCGGATCGGAATCAAATCTCCCCCCCTCCCCAGTAACTTCGGTCAACGGTCAACGGTCGTCGGTCGAGGCCTTCGGCCCGCTGGGCGGCTTCCCCGAACCGCCGCCAAGGCCTCGGGGGGCATGGGGATCAGGGGGCAGAGGACAGATGTCAGTGGACGGGTCGTGGTCCCACGGCGTCGCTTTGACCACAGTGTTTTTGCCCTTTTCCTGTCTTCTGTCCGCTGAAATCTGGTTCCTGAACCCCATGCCCCGCCGCCGGCTGTGGCCCCCGGATCAGGCAACGGTACCTTCCCCGTTGTAGGGCCCCGCAGGGGCCGAAGGGGGATTCCCCCTACCACTTCTCCACGTATGCGTACGCGTTGTGGTTGTGGATGCTCTCGAAGTTCTCGGCCTCCACCGAGAACCAGGTCACGTTCGGGTCGCGCAGCAGCGCCTGGGCCACGTCCCGGACGATGTCCTCCACGAACTTGGGATTGTTGTAAGCCCGCTCGGTCACGTACTTCTCGTCGCTGCGTTTCAGAAGGCTGAACACCTCACAGGAGGCCCGGCTCTCCACCAGATGGATCAGGTCCTCGAGCCACACGAACTCCCGGAAGCGCACATTGACCGTGACCTGGGACCGCTGGTTGTGGGCCCCGCCGGCGCTGATGGCCTTGGAGCAGGGGCACACGCTCGTGACCGGCACGCCCACCTCGGCCACCAGATCGAACTCGTCCCCCTCCAGCGACCCCTTCAGCGCGCACGGATAGGCCATCAGGGACGGCGCCCGGCTCACCGGCGCCCGCTTCTCCATAAAGTAGGGGAACCGCAGCTCGAGATGGGCCGACACCGCGTCCAACCGCTCACGGATCGTCTCGAGGATGGGCCGGACGCTGCCCACGGCGATGCCGTGCCGGTGCTCGTTCAGCACCTCGACGAACCGGCTCATGTGGGTGCCCTTGAAGTGGTGGGGCAGCCCCACGTACATGTTCACCGTGGCCACGGTGTGCTGCTCGCCGTGGGTCTTGTCGAGCACGGTGATGGGGTACACGATGTCCTTGACCCCCACCTTGTCGATGGCGATCCGGCGGTGGTCCTTGCGGCTCTGGATGTCCTCGAGCACGGGTTCAGTCCCGGATGAACGTGGCCGCAGCCCGGTTGCTCTCCCACGCCGTCACCCGGTGGACCCGCACGCCCTCCCGGTCGATCCGGCGGGCCACCTCGGCGCAGATGTACTCGGCGATCCGCTCCGACGATGGGTTGCGTTCCCGAAACGCCTCGAGCTCGTTCAGGTAGGCGTGGTCCAGCCGGGCCAGCACCTCCCGGGTGGCCCGCTTCAGATCCTGGAAGTCCAGGGCCAGGTCCGTATCGTCCAAGCGGTCGGCGCGCACCACCACCTCCACCTTCCAGTTGTGGCCGTGCAGGGCCTCGCACTGGCCCTGGTACCCCCGCAGGTTGTGGGCCGCCGCGAACTGCTCCTCGATCTTCACCTCGTACATCGCAACTCCTACTTCCCCGCCTTCCGCTGGAAGGCGGGGGCTAGAAAGCTAGAAGGCTAGAAGGCTTGAAAACCTCCCGGATTCCTGCGCCTTCTAGGCATCACCACGCCTCTTCGCCTCCACCTCACGGTCCGGGGGGCATGGGGCCTGCTCCCGCTCTATCCGCCCTCGCTCGTGGGAGCGGCCTCGGGGCCGCGACAAAACCCTGCCGGGCCTTCCGGCCCGCAATCGCGACCAGGAGGTCGCTCCTACTCACGTAGGGCTCGGGCGGCATGGGGCCTGGTGGAGCGTCAGAGGCCGGCCGGGCCCCTAGTGCCAAAAAGAACGAAGGCGGTACGGTAACACCCGGCAAAACGGATTGTCCAGTCCCCGGGGGCGAGCGTCGGCGGTTCGGGGTGGGACTAGGGGGCCACCAGCAGCACCTGCACGTCCATCACGTTGGTGCGGGTGGGGCCGGTCACCAGCAGATCCCCCACCGCCTCCAGGTACCGATAGCTGTCGTTGTTCCGCAGGAACGCCTCCGGGTCCAGCCCCTGGTCCCGGCCCCGGCGGGCCGTGGTGGGGGTGGCGATCCCCCCGGGGCCGTCGGTGCCGTCGGTCCCCCCGGAGAGCCCGACCACCCCCTCCCATCCCTCCAGGGCGAGCGCCAGGGCCAGCGCCAGCTCCTGGTTTCGCCCGCCCTTGCCGTCGCCCCGGATCGTGACCGTGGTCTCCCCTCCGGCCAGGATGCAGGCGGGCGCGGCCAAGGGGTTGCCGGCCTCCCGAACCTCACAGGCCACCGCGGCCAGCACCCGCGCCACCTCCCGGGCCTCCCCCTCCATCCTCGAGGTGAGCACCAGGGGGGCGTACCCGAGCTCCCGCGCCGCGGAGGCGGCCGCCTCGAGGCTCTTGCGGTTCGACCCCACGATCGCGTGGATCACGCCCTCCACCCGGGGGTCGCCGGGCTTGGGCGTGTCGGGCACCTCGCCCCGCACCCCGGCCTCCAGGTGGCGGCGCACCGGCTCGGGTACCCGGTCCCAGACCTCCCGCCGGACCAGGACCTCCTTCGCGTCCTCGAAGGTGGTGGGGTCGGGGGAGAACGGGCCCGACGCGATCACGTCGAGCCGGTCGCCGATCACGTCGGACAGCACCAGGTTCACCACCCGGGCCGGATGGGCCGCGGCCGCCAGGTACCCGCCCTTCACCTGGGACAGATGCTTGCGCACGGCGTTGAGCTCGCCGATCGCGGCACCGCTCGAAAGGAGCAGCCGGGTCACCTCCTGCACGTGGTCGAGCCCGATCCCCTCGGCCGGCGCCGCCAAGAGGGCCGATCCCCCCCCGGACAGCACCGAGACCACCACGTCGCCGGCCTCGGCGGCCCGCACGATTCCCAGGATCCGGCGACCCGCGGCCACCCCCCGGGCGTCCGGAACCGGGTGGGACGCCTCCACCACCTCGACGCGCTCCAGAGGCAGGCCGTGGCCGTCCTTGACGCACACCAGTCCGCCAGCGATCCGATCGCCCAGCACCCCCTCCACGGCGGCGGCCATCGGTGCGGACCCCTTGCCGGCCCCCACCACCCACACCTTTCCGTGGGGGGCCACCGGAACCCGGGTCGCCCGGCCGTCCTCCTGCGTCACCACCACCGCGCCGTCCTCCCAGGCCAGGTGGCGGCGCACCGCGTCGTGTGGATCGGCCGCCGCCACCGCGGCCCGGAAGATGGACACCGCGTCCGACCTCAGCCGCCCTTCTCCTCCGGAAGCGGCAGCAGCTCCACGCGCCCGGCCTTCACCTGCTCTCGTATCCATTCCTCCAGCTCCTTCCGGAACTTCCGTTCCAGGAGATAGTCCCGGACCTCCCCCCGGAGGTCCAAGGGACTCGAGCCCGACAACCGGTCGCCGTTCTCCCGGATGAACCGCATCACATCGGTCAAGGGAACGAACGTGAGCTCCTTCCGAAACGCCAAGTACTTACGAGCCAAGACCTCCTGGCGTTCTCGAAGTCTCAGGTGCTCCGGATCCAGCCCCAGCAGCCGACACAGCTCCGGGTTGGGCCGACCGCACCGAGCGCTCAGGGCCCTCAGCTCGGCATCGATCTCCTCGTCGGAGGCCTCCAGTCGCAGCCGCTGGGCCTCGGCCACGAACAGCCGCCGCCGGACCAGGGCGTCGCGCACGACCCGGGCGCCCCGCTCCGCTTCGGGCCGACCCTCCAGCTTCCGGATGGCCGCCTCCCGGCGGATCTCGCTCCAGGTCACGGCGTACCCGTCCACCCGCCCCACCAGGGCGTCCACCAACGCGCCGGCGGCCGATCCGGCCGCCAGCCCCACGGCCAGGGCCGCGATCAACGCCGCCCGCGTCCGCCCCCCTGGTACTGCCGCACCCATCGACGGTGCTCCTCGTAGGTGGTCGAAAACACGTGGGTGCCGTCGTTTCGGCTGACGAAGTACAGGTACGGTACCCGAGCGGGCCGCACCACGGCCTCCAGGCTCGCCCGGCCGGGGTTGGCCACGGGCCCCGGCGGCAGCCCCCGCCGCACATAGGTGTTGTAAGGATGATCGGTCCTCAGGTGCTCGCGGGTCAGGTTGCCGTCGAAGCCCGGGATGCCGTAGATCACCGTGGGGTCGCTCTCCAGGCGCATCCCCCGGGCCAGGCGGTTCCAAAACACGGCCGCCACGAGTGGCCGCTCCTCCGGCACGCCGGTCTCCTTCTCCACGATCGAGGCCAGGGTCACCCACTCCCGAAGCCCCAGCGCCCGGGCCCGGGCGAGGGGCTCGAGCTCCTCCACCACCTGCCGGAACCGCGCGACCAGGGCGTCCACCACGGATTCGGGGGCCAGGCCCGGGGCCATCTCGTAGGTGTCGGGGAAGAGGTAGCCTTCCAGGGTGGGGCCCGGCAACTCCCATCGCTCGGCCGAGCCGGGCTCGTAGCACAGGGCCTCGAACCGGTCCGGGTCCGTGATCCCGGCCCGACCCAGGATCCGGGCCATCTCCCGCGCGGTCAGCCCCTCGGGGAGAACGACCCGTACCAGCGCCACCCGGCCCGCCTCCACCGCGGCCAGAACCCCGGCGGGGGAGACCGGCTCCTCAAAGCGGTAGGTACCGGCCTTCAAGGCGCGGGGATCGCTCCACAAAGCCACCGCAGCCCGGGCCACCCAGGGGTGGGGGAACACCCCCGCTCCCGCCAGCATCCCGGCCACCGCCCGGGCCGTGGCTCCCCGGGGAACGGTGAGCTCAGCCGCCCCCAGGGGACGGGGCCGGGTCATCCCGGTGGCGAACCACACGGCCGCCACCCACGCCAGACCGGCGGCCAGAGCGGCCGCGGTCCACCACCCCTGGCGGCCTGCCGCGGCCATGACGTCAGCGCTGGAACCAGTTGCGCAGGAAGTACCAGGTGGTGTCGCCGTTGAGCTTGGCGATCGCGGTGGTGAGAGGGACCTCCTTGGGGCAAACCTTGACACAGTTCTGGGCGTTGCCGCACTCGGTGATCCCGCCGTCGCCCATGATCGCCTCGAGCCGCTCCTCGGCCAGGGCCCGCCCGATCGGCGAGATGTTGAAGTACAGGGCCTGGGCCAAGGCTGCCGGACCGATGAAGTTGGTCCGGCGGTTCACCTGAGGGCACGCCTCCATGCAGCACCCGCAGGTCATGCACCGGCTCAGCCGGTACCCGAACTGCCGGCGCTTCTCGGCCAGCCGGGGCCCGGGGCCCAGATCGTAGGTCCCGTCGATGGGCACCCAGCCCTTGATCCGCTTCAGGTTCTCGAACATGACCGCGCGGTCCACCATCAGGTCGCGGATCAGGGGGAACTTGGACAAGGGCTCCAACACGATGGGCTGGGGCAGCTCGTCCACCAGGGCCGAGCAGGCCTGGCGGGCCCGGCCGTTGATCACCATGGTGCACGCCCCGCACACCTCCTCGAGGCAGTTGCAGTCCCACACCACCGGTGTGGTGGCCCGACCCTGGGCATCCACCGGGTTCCGCTGGATCTCCTGCAGGCAGGTGATCACGTTCATGTGAGGGTAGTGGGGGACCGCGAACTCCTCCCATCGGGCGGGCGCGTCGGGGCCGTCCTGGCGTCGGATCCGAAGCCGTACCGTGCGGCTCATCCCATGGTCTCCTTCTTGTCCACGTCGTACTTCCGGGGCCTCGGGGGGATGTACTGGATGTCCACGTCCTCGTAATCGATCCGGGGCCCGTCCGCGGTGTAAGCGGCCAGGGTGGTCTTCAGGAACCGTTCGTCGTCCCGGTCCGGGAACTCGGGCTTGTAGTGGGCGCCCCGGCTCTCGTCCCGCAGCCGGGCGCCGAGGGTGATCACGTGGGCCAGCTCGAGCATGTAGTACAGCTGGCGCGCGAAGTGCAGGGACTGGTTGGCCCGGGCCCCGTTGTCGGGCGGCCGCAGGTTCGTCCACCGCTCCTTGAACTCGGCGATCCGCTCCAGGGTGGCGTCCAGCCGGTCGTTGTGCCGCACCACGGTCACGTTCTCGGTCATCACCTCGCCGAGCTCCCGGTGGAGCACATAGGGGTTCTCGTCGCCGTCCATGGACCGGATCCGGTCCAGGAACTCCCGCTGGCGGGTGGCCTCGAGCTCCCCGTGGCGGGTCGGGTCGGTGTCCGGGGCCTTGTCCAGGGCCCACTCCATGGCCTTCTGACCGGCCACCTGCCCTCCGTAGATGCACGACAGCAGGCTGTTGGCCCCCAGCCGGTTCGCGCCGTGGTACTGGTACTCGCACTCGCCGGCCGCGAACAGCCCAGGGATCGCGGTCATCTGGTCGTAGTCCACCCACAGCCCGCCCATGGAGTAGTGAACCGCGGGGAACACTTTCATGGGCACCTTGGCCGGGTCGTCCCCCATGAACTTCCGGTAGATCTCCAGG
>JAADGT010000350.1:5294-12389 GCA_013152215.1 Deltaproteobacteria bacterium | reverse complement strand
GGCGGTGCGGCCCGACGCGCTGCTGGTCCGGGGCTGGAGGGCCGCAGGGCTGGCCCTGGACCTTCCCGGGGTGGCGGTCACCGTGGAGATGGACCTACCGGCCTCGTGGGAGGGCTATCTGGAGCGCCTCTCCAAGCACGACCGCCACGAGATCCGCCGAAAACTGCGCCGCCTGGAGGAAGCCGGCCCGGTGGTCTGGCGGCGATCCCTGGATCCGGCCGCCGACCTTCCGGTGTTCCTGCGCCTGTTCCGGGAAAGCCGGCCCCGGAAGCGGGCGTTCCTGACCCCCGAAAGGCTCTCGTTTTTCCACCGGCTCGCGGCCGCGCTGGCCGCAGAGGGGGTGCTCGACCTGGGCATCCTTGAGGCGGGGGGCCAGCCGGTGGCGGCCACCTTCGGGTTCTCGTGGGCGGACACGGCGCACCTCTACAACAACGGGTTCGACCCCGCCTGGGCCGACCGCAGCGTGGGGTTGGTGGCAAAGGTGCTGTCGGTGCGAGACGCCATCGATCGTGGCATGGTGCGCTACACGTTCCTGCGAGGGGACGAGCCCTACAAGTTCCGGCTCGGGGGCCGCGCCGTGCCCCTGTTGGGGTTCCGGGCCCGGTTGAGCCCGTCGGGCGGGGGGGATCGCTGATGCGGCCGTCGCTGCGCATCGCCCTGCTGTGCCTCCACTCCAGCCCCCTGGGCTCCCTGGGGGCACGGGACACCGGGGGCATGAGCGTGGTGGTGCGGGAGACCGCCCGGCACCTGGCGCAGATGGGGCACCGGGTGGACGTGTTCACCTCTCCCCCGGGCTCCCGGGGGGCCGGGATGCGTGTCCTGGCCCCCGGTGTGCGGCTGGTGGAGATCGAGCCCGGGGTCTCCGCTCGGGCCGGCAAGCTGGCCCTCCGGGCCCGGGTGCCGGAGGTGGCAGCCGCGGTGGAGACGTTCCGGAGGCGCAACGGCCT
The DNA here is from genome assembly GCA_013152215.1 of Deltaproteobacteria bacterium. Lineage (GTDB taxonomy): Bacteria > Desulfobacterota > Deferrisomatia > Deferrisomatales > Deferrisomataceae > Deferrisoma. The sequence continues at coordinate 11,442 of JAADGT010000350.1, read as the reverse complement.
CGCCTACGACCTGGCCCACAGCCACTACTGGCTGTCGGCCCTGGCCGGGGAGCGCCTGGCGGCCCGGTGGGGCGTTCCCCACGCGATCACGTTCCACACCCTGGCCGCGGTCAAGAACCGCCTCGGCTGCGGCGAGGACGAGCCTCGGGTCCGCCAGGACGAGGAGGCCCGGCTGGGCCGGACGGCCGACCGGGTGATCGTGCCGAGCCTGCGGGAGGCGGGGGAGCTGGAGCGGTGCTGCCCGGGCGCACCGGTGCAGGTGGTCCCCTGCGGCGTGGACCTGGAGAGGTTCCGGCCCGTGGCCTCGGCGCCGAGGCCCCACGGCAGGCCCCTGGTTCTGTACGTGGGCCGGATCACCCCGGTCAAGGGCCTCGACCTCCTTCTGGCCTCGCTGGCCCGGTTGGGGCCGGACATCAGGCTGTGGGTGGTGGGGGGCGAGGGTTCGGCCGACGCCGCTCGGGTGGAAGCATGGGCCCGGCAGGCGGGGGTGGAGGGCCAGGTCCGGTACCTAGGTCCCCGGGGCCACGATCGGCTCCCCGCTCTCTACTCGGCGGCCGACGCCGTGGTCGTGCCGAGCCGGTACGAGAGCTTCGGCCTCGTGATCCTGGAGGCCCTGGCCACGGGCACGCCCGTGGCCTCCACCCGGGTGGGGGTGGCGGAGGAGGCGATCCGTCCCGGCGAGAACGGGTGCCTGGCCCATGCGGCCGACCCCGATGCCCTGGCCGAGGCCGTTCGGTCGGCCCTGGCCCTGCCCCGGCTCCCCGGCCGGATTCGGGGAAGCGTGGCCCGGTTCTCTTGGGACCGGGTCACCGGAGACCTGGCCGCCGTGTACCACGAGCTGGTGCGGCCGGCTCCCGTAGCAGCTTTCTCGTGATCCGGGCCCAGGCTCGACGGAGGACCCCGTGCTCCCATCCCTTCGACCGCCCGACGTGACCCCCGTGGACCTGCTGGTGGTGGCTCCCCACCCCGACGATGCCGAGCTCGGCGCCGGGGGAACCGTGGCACGGTGGACCGACGAGGGCCGGCACGTGGCCTACCTGGTGGTCACCAGCGGGGAGAAGGGCTCGGCCGACCCGGACGCCGACCCGCGGGCCCTGGCCCGCGTGAGGGAAGCCGAGCAGAGGGCCGCCGCCCGGATCCTGGGGGTGGACCAGGTGGTGTTCCTGCGCGAGCCCGACCAGGGGCTCGAGGACACACCGGCGTTCCGCCGCGAGATGGTGCGGTGGATCCGGGCCTTCCGGCCGAGGATCGTGGTCACCTCGGACCCGTACCGGAGGTACCTGTGGCACCGGGATCACCGGGTGGTAGGCCAGGTGGTCCTGGACGCCGTGTTCCCCTACGCCCGGGATCCCCTGGCCTTTCCCGAGCTCCTGGAGGAAGGCCTGCCCCCCCACAAGGTGGCCGAGGTGTGGTGTTGGGCCAGTGAGGACCCCAACCACCGAGTGGACGTCACCGGGGTGTTCGCGCGCAAGGTGGAGGCCCTCGGTTGCCACCGGAGCCAGCTGGCCGGGCTTCCGTTCGAGGACCCGGCCGCCTGGCTGTGGGACCGGGCCCGGGAGGCAGCCCGGGGCACCCCCTACGAGCTCGCCGAGGCGTTCCACCGGGCCGTGGCCCTGCCGTAACCGCCACCCGCCGCCTCATACCCGACCATCCGGGCCGAGCCGTCCGGCCAAGCATCCACGGCGAGCACCGACCCGGGCTGGGGGTAGCCGTCCGTGACGCCGTACCGGTGCAGGGCGGCCTTTCGCCTCGGATCCAGGTCGGCCCCGGCCAGGCGCAGCACCAGGAACGCCAGGGGGTCGCCGTGGGTCACCGCCGCCACCACGCCGCCCGGGTGCGTGCGGGCCGCCCGCCCCAGGAACCGCAGCATCCGCCCGGCCACCTCGGGGGGCTGCTCGAACCCGGGGCCAGAGCCCGTGTAGAAGTCCTCACCCGCGGCCCGGGCCTCGGCCAGGGGGCGGCCCTCGAACGGGGTGAGTACCTCGTGGAGCAGCCGGGAGACTCTCAGGCGCAGGTCCGGGTGGAACCGCAGGATCTCGACCGCGGTCTGCCGGGCCCGGAGCAAAGGGCTTGCGTACACGGCGGCCAGGGGTGCGTCCGCCAGCCCCTCCCCCACCTGCCGGGCCTGGCGACGGCCCTCGGGGCTCAGCCCGAACCGAGGCAGCCGGCCGTACAGGATCCGGTCGGGGTTGTGGACCCGGCCGTGACGCACGAGCAGGACCCTCGTCGGGGCGTGTTCCATGTCGTCCCCTTCCCCGCAACTTCGGTCGTTGGTCGTCAGAAGCTCGCCCCGACATCGGAGCCGGGGGGCATGGGGTCTGCTGGAGAGCCGCGTGCGGCTCCTTAGCTCGCCGCGCAGCGCCTCCAACGCTTGCGCCGTGAAATCGTTTGTGTCGACCGGTCTGTCATGGAACCACCGCTGATGCCCCGTGCCTGCGCGGCGAATCTCAATGTCTGGCTTCGCACGCGGCCGGAAGCAGGCCCCATGCCCCGCCGCCGGCTGTGGCCCCGGGATCAGGGAACGTTACCTTTCCTCGTTGCCCGACCCCGCAGGGGCAAGGGACGTCCACCTCGTCCCCTTCTTGACGGGTGGCCCCCGCGTCTGTTACCCACACAGGACGATTGGTCTGGGGCCTTCGGCCCGCTGGGCGGCTAGGCAGCTAGGCGGCCGGGCGGCTCTCGAATCGCGCCAAAGCTCGGGGGCATGGGGTTTGCTGGAGATCCAGCCAAACGGCCCGAGGTCACTGGAATTTCTCTAGTTTCTAGTCTCTAGTTTCTAGTCTCTGGACGGCCCCGGAGGGGCCTGTTGGAACTTCTAAGAGAAAGGATAGCGCGCAGTGGCCCTAGCGAACGAGCACTACCTGAAACTCAAGGCAGGCTACCTGTTCCCCGAAATCGCCCGCCGGGTCAACGCCTTCGCCCAGGCCCACCCCGAGGCGCGGATCATCCGGCTGGGCATCGGCGACGTGACCCGGCCCCTGGTGCCCGCGGTGGTCGAGGCGTTCCACCGGGCCGTGGACGAGATGGCCCGGGCCGAAACCTTCCGGGGGTACGGACCGGAGCAGGGGTACGACTTCCTGATCGAGGCGATCCGGGAGAAGGCCTACGCCCCCCTGGGCGTGGACCTGAAGCCCTCGGAGATCTTCGTCTCCGACGGATCCAAGTGCGACACCGCCAACATCCTCGACATCTTCGGCCTGGACAACCGGGTGGCCATCTGCGACCCGGTGTACCCCGTGTACAACGACACCAACGTGATGGCGGGCCGCACCGGCCCGGCCGACGAGCGGGGCTACTACCAGGGCATCGTGTACCTGCCGTGCACCGCGGAGAACGGGTTCATCCCGGAACTGCCCGCCGAACCGGTGGACCTGATCTACCTGTGCTACCCCAACAACCCCACGGGTACGGTGGCCACCCGGGACCAGTTGGCCCGTTGGGTGGAGTACGCCCTAGACCACGACGCGGTGATCCTGTTCGATGCGGCCTACGAGGCGTTCATCACCGAGCCGGACATCCCGCACTCCATCTACGAGGTGCCCGGAGCCGAGCGGTGCGCCATCGAGTTCCGCAGCTTCTCCAAGACCGCCGGGTTCACGGGGGTGCGCTGTGCCCTGACCGTGGTGCCCGAGGCGCTGACGGCCCGCACCCCCTCGGGCGAGCGGGTGGGCCTGAACCGGCTGTGGAACCGGCGTCAGTCCACCAAGTTCAACGGGGTCAGCTACCCGGTCCAGCGGGCCGCGGCCGCGGTGTACTCGGACGAGGGCTGGGAGCAGGTGAGCCGGGAGATCACCTACTACATGGAGAACGCCCGGATCATCCGGGAGGGGCTCGCTGCGGCCGGCATCACCTGCTACGGCGGGGTCAACGCGCCCTACATCTGGCTCAAGACCCCCGGCGGGATGTCCAGCTGGGACTTTTTTGACCGGCTGCTGGAGGAGTGCCACGTGGTGGGCACCCCGGGCAGCGGGTTCGGCCCGAGCGGGGAGGGGTACTTCCGGCTCTCGGCCTTCGGGGACCGGGCCAACGTGGAGGCGGCCGTGGACCGGATCCGCAGCCGGTGGGGACGATGAGCACCCCCGATCGGCCCAAAGCCGTCGTGCTCCTGAGTGGGGGCCTCGACTCGGCCACCTGCCTGGCCGTGGCCCGGGCCGAGGGGTACGAGTGCCACTGCCTGAGCTTCGCCTACGGGCAGCGCCACGACGTGGAGCTCGAGGCCGCCCGCCGGGTGGCCCAGGCCCTCGGCGCGGCCGAGCACAAGGTGATCCGTCTGGACCTGCGGGCGTTCGGCGGCTCGGCCCTCACGGACGACATCGAGGTGCCCCGGCCGGCGGACGAGGCCGAGATCGGCCGGGGCGGCATCCCGGTGACCTACGTGCCCGCCCGCAACACCATCTTCCTCTCGTTCGGGCTCGCCTGGGCCGAGGTCCTGGGCGCCTTCGACCTGTTCATCGGGGCCAACGCCCTGGACTACTCGGGCTACCCAGACTGCCGGCCCGAGTTCCTCAAGGCGTTCGAGCGGGTGGCCAACCTGGGCACCAAGGCCGGGGTCGAGGGCCACCGGTTCCGCATCCACGCCCCGCTGCTGCGGCTGACCAAGGCGGAGATCATCCGGAAGGGGGCCGCCCTGGGGGTGGACTACGCGCTTACTCACTCCTGCTACGACCCGGATCCGGAGGGGCGGGCCTGCGGCGGGTGCGACAGCTGCCTGCTGCGGAAGAAGGGGTTTCGGGAGGCGGGGGTGCCGGACCCTACCCCCTACCGGACCTGACGGAGGCCATCCGGTGCGTGCGGGGCCGGGCAACGGGGAAGGATCCCTTGCGTGGGCCCGGGGAGGTTGCCGGCGGTGGGGCATGGGGTCTGCTTCCGGCCGCCTAGCTGTCCAGCCGCCTAGCGGAGGTCCCGGAAGGCTACTCCTCCACAGCGATCGCCCCGGGAGCGCACTCGTCTGCGGCACGGCGCACGGCCTCCTCGTGCTCCGGCGGCACCACGTCCACCTTGACCACGCCCCGGAGGTTCCGGTCGTCGTAGTCGAACACCGCCGGGCACACCCGGTGGCAGTTGCCGTCGCCCATGCACAGATCGTAGTCGATGCGTACCTTCATGAAAGCCTCCTGACGGGTGCCACCGGGCCGCAGAGGCTCGGTGGGGAGAGCTCGGACGCTCCGAGGGTACCGCGACCCCTCCCCCTGTCAACGCACGCGAGGGCCCATGATCCGTCACCTGCCCAACGTCCTCACAGCCAGCCGCATCGCCCTGGTGCCGTTCCTCCTGTGGCTCATGGCCGAGGAGCGGTTCGGCACGGCCCTGGTCCTGTGCGGGGTGGCCGGGGTCACGGACGCCCTCGACGGCTACCTGGCCCGCCGGTGGAACCAGGTGACCCGCTTGGGGGCGGTGCTCGACCCGATCGCGGACAAGATCCTGGTGGTGGGCAGCGTGGTGGTTCTGGCCGGGCAGGGCCGGGTCCCGGCGTGGTTGGCCGGGCTGGTGGTGGGACGGGACGCCTTGATCCTGGGGGGCGCGGTGGTGTACCAGGCGGTCACGGGCCGGCTGGAGATCCAACCCACCGCCCTGAGCAAGGTGAACACCTTCCTTCAGATCGTGGTGGTGATCGGGGCGATCCTGGAGGGCGCCGGAGTCCCCCTGGGGCGGGTGCTCGGGTGGGGCTTCGTGGCCGCCGGCATCACCACGGCCGGCTCAGGGCTCCACTACCTCCTGGCCTGGACGATCAAGGCGTTCTCCCGCCCTCCGGCATCCCCCCGGGGGTAACCCCTACCCTTTGTGGCACCCCCCGCACTCGTAGGGCGCCTTCCGGCCCTCCTTCTTGTTCACCTCGGCGTGGCAGCTGCGGCACAGGCCGTGGAACGCCTTGAACAGGGTGGGGATCTTCTGGACGCCCAGCTTCTTCTTCAACGCCGTGTACTTCTTGGCATACCCGTCTTCGCGGTTCGACAGGTGGCAGTCGTGGCACAGCCCTTCGTGCACGGTGTTCATGTGACAGCCCTTGCAGTCGGTCTGCCCCTGGCGGATCATCACGATGTTGTGGTGACACTGCTCGCACCGGACCCCCCACTGCTCCACGTGCTTGCGGTGGGGCAGCACCACCACGCCTCGGCGGGCCCTGGGCAGCTCCACCTCGTCCCGCACG